>NZ_VRYY01000242.1 GCF_015731765.1 Nitratidesulfovibrio oxamicus | reverse complement strand
CGGGCGGCGGCGCAGGCCTTCCGGCGGCACATGGTGCCGTTGACGGTGGCGTGCGCTCTGGCGGGGCTCACGGGATTGGCGGGATTGGCGGAGCGGGCCGGGCTGCCTGTCCTGCCGGTCACGGGTAGCATCACGCCGTCAGCGGCCATGGCCCAGCCGGGGCAACCCCGGCCAGAGCCTTCTGGACCGGAGCCGTCTCGCCCGGACATGCCCGCGCCGGACCAGGACGTATCCATATCCGGCGGGTCCGCCGTATCCTCGGAGTCTGCCCCGGCATCCACCGCGCCCGCGCCCGCAATCAACGGACCAGCGCCCCCCGGCGGTCCGCGAACCACCCCGCCCCCAGCCCGCCCGGCCAAAGGCTCTGGCGGGGGTTCCGCCGTGCTCATCGCCACCTACGACTGGCCACCCTATGTGGAACACAATCTGCCGCACGGCGGCTACGTGGCGCGGGTTATCCGGGCCGCGCTGGCCTCCGTGGGGCTTGAGGCGCGCTTCGAATTCATGCCGTGGGCCAGAGGCATGTCCCTGCTGCGCGACGGCAAGGTGACCGCCGTGGCGCCCGCCTACAGAACCGTCGACCGGGAAATCGAATGCGACCTGTCCGCCCCGTTCCCCGGCGGCCCGCTGGCGTTGTTCGGACTGACGCCCAACGCCCTGCGCTGGAGCGACCTGCGCGACCTGGCCGGGCTGCGCATCGGCGTGGTGCGCGGGTACGCCCACACCCAGGCCTTCGACGCCGCAGCCTTCCTGAGCAAGGAGCCCGCCAACGACGAACTGGCCAACCTGCGCAAGCTGCTGGCCAGGCGCATCGACGCCATGGCCGCAGACCGCAACGTGGTGCACTTTCTGCTGCGGCGCTACCTGCCAGCACAGGCCGCCAGCCTTGCCGAATTCGACCCCATCCTGGGCGAACGCGACCTGCATGTGTGCTTTTCACGCGCGCGGCCCGACCATGCCGCCCTGCGCGAGGCCTTCGACAGGGGGCTGGCCACCATACGCGCCTCCGGGCTTCTGGACGAACTGCACCGCGAAATGCGTCGCCTGACCGAGGTGCAACCGGCAGGGCGATAACCCGCATCAGGCATGTCGCCCTGCCCCAACCCGGCACGGTTACAGCCACGGCATGGCGGCCTGTGGCATGCCGGCTCGCCCAACCATCAGCCCCGGCGGCATGCGCCCTCACCGTACCGCTTCCAGCGCCACATCCCCCCTGCCCCGCTTGCCTGCCGGGCGGAAATGCCCTACCTCACCCGCAGGCTTGGCGCGCCCGCCGCGCCGCAGGCCGTTTTCATCCCATCCGCCCAGCCCTTCCGGAGGACATCTTGACCGCTCTCGTCACCGCCGCCATCGCCGGGGGGGGCCTTGCAGGCTGCGAATGCGCCCGCAGGCTCGCCCGCGCCGGGGTTGCCGTCACCCTGTACGAAATGAAGCCCCAGGCATTTTCCCCGGCCCATGCCAGCCCGGACCTTGCCGAACTGGTATGTTCCAATTCTTTGCGTTCGGATGACATCGCCTCCGGCGTGGGGCTGCTGAAGCAGGAGATGCGCGAACTGGACAGCCTGGTCATGCAGGTGGCAGAGGCCACCCGCGTGCCCGCGGGCAAGGCCCTTGCGGTGGACCGCGAGCTGTTTGCCCGGCGCATGACCGAGGCCATGGAGGCGGAACCGAACATCACCGTTGTGCGCCGCGAAATCACCTCCATCCACTCGCCGGAACTGGCCGCCGCCGACGTGGCAGTGGTGTCCGCCGGGCCGCTGGCCAGCGAGCCGCTGGCCGCATCGCTGGCCGAGGTCGTCGGCTCGCGCCATCTGTATTTCTACGATGCCATCGCGCCCATCATCGCCGCCGAATCCATCGACACTTCCATCGCCTTTCAGGGTTCGCGCTACGACGAGGGCGAGGGCGACTACCTGAACTGCCCCATGAACCGCGAGGAATACGAGGCCTTTCACGCCGCCCTGCTGGCCGCCGAAAAGGCCCCCACCCACGAGTTCGAGAAGGAAGTCCACTTCGAGGGCTGCATGCCCATCGAGGCCCTGGCGGAACGCGGCGAACGCACGCTGGTCTTCGGGCCGTTCAAGCCCGTGGGTTTCACCGACCCGCGCACCGGCCAGCGCCCCTACGCCATCGTGCAACTGCGCGCCGAAAACCTGAACCGCACCGCCTACAACCTGGTGGGCTGCCAGACCAAGCTCAAGTACGGCGAGCAGGAACGCGTGTTCCGCATGATCCCGGGCCTCGCCAACGCCGAGTTCGTGCGCCACGGCTCCATGCACCGCAACACCTACGTCAACGCCCCCCTCGTGCTGGCCGACGACCTGGCTCTGCGCCCCCACCGCCACGTGCATCTGGCCGGGCAGATCACCGGCGTGGAAGGCTACGTGGAATCCGCCGCCTGCGGCCTGTGGCTGGGCATGCTGCTGGCCGCCCGCGCCCTGGGCCGCGCCATGCCCCAGCTCCTCCCCCCTCCCACGGACACCGCCCTCGGCGCGCTGCTCCACCACCTGCGCACCCCCGCCAAGAACTTCCAGCCCTCCAACGTCAACTTCGGCCTCATGCCCGAACTGACCCAGCGCGCCAAGAAACGCGACCGCAAGGCCCTGTACGCCGAACGCGCCCGCGCCAGCTTCGCCGCATGGTTGGAAGGCGTGCCGGGGTTGGAGAAGTAGAACAGAAAATTACAAAGACTAAGCGGGGAAGGGGGAGCTTTGAAAAGCTCCCCCTTCCCCGAACCCCAGCGTTGCTGTCGCCATCCGTAAGGTTCGCGCTACGCGCTCACCTAACGGCTGCCGCTCCCCCGCCCCGATTCTGCGTTTATTCTCGCTTCCTAAATCCCACGCGCTTCCACATCCGCCAGCAGGGCGGCGTGGTCGTGCTGGCGCAGGGTATCGAAGTCGGGGCGGGCGTAGCGATACTGAAGCTTGTACATGTTGGCCCAGGCATTGGAGAATTGGGCGGGATCGGTCCAGGCGGCGCGGCCGGTGCGCTTCATGTGGCGCACGGCCAGATGGCCCTGATAGACGGGCAGGTCGCCACGCAGGCTGCGGCGCAGGTCGTGTTCCAGGTCGTCATACTGGCTGGGGGCGTAGCGCAGGTCGAAGGGGCCGACGGCGTCGAACACGGCGCGGCGGAACAGATGGCAGCAGCCGGTCACGGACACGCACGGGCGCTGGTAGGAGAACTGGCCGAAATCCAGTTCCTGCAGATGCAGATCGGAAACGGAGAACCGGCGGCGGTAGCCGGGGGCGTTCTCCGGCGCGGCGGCCATGTCGCCGCCGGGGTCCAGATGCAGGTCCACGGACTGGAGCAGCATGGGGACCGAATAATCCACCACGCGGCAGCCGTACACGCTGGCGGCGGGGTGGGTGTCCATGGCCGCGCCGAACAGGCGCAACCAGTCAGGCGGCACGGTGGCGTCGTCGTCCAGAAAGGCCACCCAGTCGCAGGCGCGGACTTCCGGCAGGGTCAGCAGCCAGTTGCGGGCTGGGGGCGCGCCGATGTTCAGCGGCAGGGTGACGGTATGCAGCCGCTCGCCCAGACGATGGGGCGCACGTTCGGCCCAGCGGGCCAGCACGGCGGGGGTGGAGTCGGTGCAGCCGTTGTCCAGCACCACCACGCGGGCGTCGCCAAGGTCGGACGCGGCAACGGAGGCCAGGGCTTCGTCGATGCACTCGGCCTTGTTCCAGGTGTAGAACAGCACAGCGCCGCGCCCGGCGGGCAGGTCGCCCGGCAGGTCGCGCCCTTTCGCCACGTCGTCGAGGCGCAACAGAAGATTGATCTGCCAGGGGCGCAGGCTCGCCGCCGCGCGCCACAGGGCAAGGGCGCCGTCGCGGTC
>NZ_VRYY01000241.1 GCF_015731765.1 Nitratidesulfovibrio oxamicus | reverse complement strand
GCAGCGTGGGCTGCGGGGCGGTTGGACTTCCGCCCCCGAATGCAGTATGAAAACCGATTCGAATGGTACGGCGACGCGCGCCGGGCCGAGGCGCCACCCCGTGGCCGGTCGGCGCGCACGGCGTCAACGCGCCCGTACCCATCCCATGCCGCACACATTCCAGGAGGCGCGCCGCCGCAGGGCGGCACTCACGCTATGCCCAGACAGGAACACATCCGCAATTTCAGCATCATCGCGCACATCGACCATGGCAAATCCACCCTGGCCGACCGTATCCTCGAGGTTACCGGGCTGGTCAGCGACCGCGAAAAGCGCGACCAGTACCTTGACCGCATGGAGCTTGAGCGCGAGCGCGGCATTACCATCAAGGCCCAGTCGGTGCGCATTCCGTACACGGCCAAGGATGGCCGCAAGTACGTGCTGAACCTCATCGACACGCCCGGCCACGTGGACTTCAACTACGAGGTCTCGCGGTCGCTTGCCGCGTGCGAAGGGGCGCTGCTGGTGGTGGACGCCTCGCAGGGCGTGGAGGCCCAGACCCTGGCCAACGTGTACCTTGCGCTGGACCACAACCTGGAAGTCATCCCGGTCCTGAACAAGGTGGACCTGCCCAGCGCCGACGCCGACCGCGTGAAGCACGAGATCGAGGAAAGCATAGGCCTCGACTGCTCCGATGCCGTGGCCGTCAGCGCCAAGACCGGCCTGAACGTGGACAAGGTGCTGGAAGCCATCGTCGAGCGCCTGCCCGCGCCCGAAGGCAACCTGAACGCCCCGCTGAAGGCCCTGATTTTCGACTCCTGGTACGATTCGTACCAGGGCGTGGTGGTGCTGTTCCGCGTTGTGGACGGCGTGCTGCGCAAGGGCGACCGCATCAAGCTGTTCGCCACCGAACGCAGCTACGAAGTGATCCGCCTTGGCGTGTTCTCGCCCGAAATCGTGGACATGACCGAACTGGGTGCTGGCGAAGTGGGCTTTCTGTGCGCCAACATCAAGGAACTGGGCGACGCCAAGGTGGGTGACACCATCACCCATGTGGACCGCCCCGCAGAAATACCCGTGGAAGGCTTCAAGGAAGTGCAGCCCATGGTGTTCTGCGGGCTGTACCCCACCGATTCCGCCGACTACGAGCAGCTCAAGTACGCGCTGGAAAAGCTGCAGCTCAACGACGCCGCCTTCTCGTACGAGCCGGAAACCTCGCAGGCGCTCGGCTTCGGCTACCGCTGCGGGTTCCTGGGCCTGCTGCACATGGAAATCATCCAGGAGCGGCTGGAGCGCGAATTTCAGGTGGAGCTCATCGCCACCGCCCCCTCGGTGATCTACAAGATCGATACCGTGGACGGGAAGAAGAGCGATATCGACAACCCCTCCAAGCTCCCCGACCCCACCAAGATCGCCGCGCTGTACGAACCCTACGTGCGCATGGACATCCACGTGCCCAACGATTACGTGGGCAACGTGCTGAAGCTGTGCGAGGAAAAGCGCGGCATCCAGAAGAACATGGGGTACATAGCCTCCAACCGCGTGGTCATCACCTACGAACTGCCCTTCGCCGAAATCGTGTTCGATTTCTTCGACCGGCTGAAGTCGGGCACCAAGGGCTATGCGTCCATGGACTACGAGTTCATCGACTACCGGCAGTCGGCCCTGGTGAAGCTGGACATCCTGATCAACGCCGAGGCCGTGGACGCGCTGGCCGTCATCGTGCACCGCGACAAGGCCTATCACTATGGCCGTGCGCTGGCGCTGAAGCTGAAGCGCACCATCCCGCGCCAGATGTTCGAGGTGGCCATCCAGGCGGCCATCGGACAGAAGATCATCGCCCGCGAATCCATTTCCGCGCTGCGCAAGAACGTGACCGCCAAGTGCTACGGCGGTGACATTACCCGTAAGCGCAAGTTGTTGGAAAAGCAGAAGGAAGGCAAGAAGCGCATGAAGCGCATGGGCAACGTGGAGTTGCCGCAGGAGGCGTTTCTTGCCGCCCTGCAGGTGGGCGACGAGTAATTTCGCGTCAGGGGCGGCAATGGCGGCGTCAAACGGTGACGCCGTTCGGGCCACGTACCAAAGAGTACGCTCCCCTCGCGGACCCCACCGTTTTCCTTGTCCTTGCCGCCCCTGCGCACCCCTACGGGCGTGTGCGTTGAGTGAAGAAGTGAGCTAAGCCCTGGCAACCCCTGCCGCGAAATTGCGGTGGGTGGGGCGGGGGAATGAGCCCCGCGCAGCGCAAGGCGTGTGCGGGGTGGTTTGAAAAGAGAATGACGCGAACCATGCCGGGCGGCAGGTGCAGCATGCGCCGCAGCCCGGCGGTTTCAGTGCGCCGTCCCCGGCATTCCCCACCATGCGGGGTGCGGCGCTGGGCATGTCCATGCGGCCTCCGCACCAGCGGTGGCGCGCACCGGCCCCGCCTTGGGCGTCAGCCTTTGGCGGGTTTTCGATGAACCGCAAATCCCCGTCCCGCGCGACCGCGCGACCGGATGGCGGAGGCACCCGCATGCAACAGAAAAGCCTGCTGTTGGAATACGTGGAGGCGCTTGTCGTCGCCTTTGCGCTGGCCATGCTTATCCGCACCTTCGTGGTGCAGGCGTACAAGATTCCTTCCGGTTCCATGCTCGAAACCCTGCAGATCGGGGACCACCTGCTGGTCAACAAGTTCAGCTACGGGGTCAAACTGCCCTTCACCCACAAGGTGGTGGTGCCCGTGGGCGACCCGCAGCGCGGTGACATCATCGTGTTCGAGTACCCCGGCGACCCGTCCATCGACTACATCAAGCGCATCGTGGGCCAGCCCGGCGACGTGATAGAAGTGCGCAACAAGCAGCTGTACCGCAACGGCGAAGCAGTGCAGGAAGCGTACATCCGCCATTCGCAGCCCGGCATCGTCATGCCCGTGCGCGACAGTTTCGGCCCGGTCACCGTGCCCGAGGGGCACTACTTCGCCATGGGCGACAACCGCGACGATTCACAGGATTCCCGCTTCTGGGGCTTTGTCCCGCGCGGGGCCATCCGGGGCAAGGCCTGGGTCATCTATTGGTCGTGGGAAGGGCTTGGCAACGTGCGCTGGGATCGCATCGGCACGATCCTGCATTGATCCCGCACGGCTCCTGCGTGCCGGTATGGCGATCATGGCTGCCGCCCTGCCTGCGGCTCAGCCCGGTCCGCCCGTTTCGCATTGGCACCATATCCGTCCCGTCCCGCACGTCGTTGCGGGGCGGGGCGTTTTGCTTTAGTGGTTGTGCGGTATCGCAGGACGCATGCAGTTGCCGTGCGGCCAACCGGCTGTTGGCCAGTCGCTGGCCGACCAAACGCCCGCCGGACCTCGTTGGCGCCTGCCGCGCCCCGCAGGGTCTGGCGAACCCTGCGGCACCTGTCGCGTCCGTCGTTCCCGTCGTTCGCGGCGCTTCCGCTTCGCCCGCTCCTCACTCTTTCAGCGCAGGGGGCTCAATGATTGTTCGCGTGGCCTGTGCCGCCCTGCACGGGGTGGACGCCTTCCGGGTGGACCTGGAGGTGGACCTTGCCCGGCAGGGCATGCCCGCCTTCGTCATGGTGGGCCTGGCCGAAGGGGCCCTGCGCGAATCGCGAGAACGCGTCTTTGCCGCCATGCGCGCCTGCAACCTGCGCCTGCCCCCCGCCCGCATCACCGTCAACCTCGCCCCCGCCGACCGCCGCAAGAGCGGCAGCGGCTTCGACCTGCCCCTTGCCATCGGCCTTTTGGCCGCCGCCGAGATACTGCCCCAGGGGAGTACCGACGGGTGGTTTCTGCTGGGCGAACTTTCGCTTACCGGCGAACTGAAGCCCGTGCCGGGCGTGTTGCCCGTGGCCGTGCGCGCCCGCGCCGAAGGGGCGCGCGGCATGCTGGTGGCGGCGGACAACGCC
>NZ_VRYY01000240.1 GCF_015731765.1 Nitratidesulfovibrio oxamicus | reverse complement strand
CGGCCTGGCCGACCGGACCGCGCACCGGGTAACCACGTTGTCGGGCGGCGAGCGCCAGCGCGCCGCCATCGCGCGGGCCATCCTGATGCGGCCAAAGGTGCTGCTGGCCGACGAACCCACGGGCAACCTCGATGCGCGCACCGGCGACGTGGTGGCGCGCCTGCTGCTTGAACTCAATCGGGAATTGGGCATGACGCTCGTCATCGTTACCCATAACCGCGAATTGGCCGACATCATGGGCAGATGCCTAGAACTCAGAGCCGGAGAGCTGTATGACCAGACTCGCTAGATGGGGGCGCATCCTTGCGATGGCCCTGCTTGTGCTCGCACACGCGGCAACCTCTCCGGCCCAGACGCCGAGGGACACCACCGTCATCGTCCTGCCCTTCCAGGTGAATGCCGGACCGGACCTCGAATATCTCAATGACGACCTGCCGGAGCTCATCTCGCAGCGCCTGGTGGCGCGTGGGCTCACCGTCATTGCCCGGCAGGACACGCAGGCCCTGGTGCGCGACCAGCGCGTGACCAACCTGGACGTGTCCACCGCGCGTGACCTGTCGGTGCTGGCAGGCGCGGGCGTTGCCGTGTACGGCAGCTTCAACCAGGTGGGCGAAGGTTTCAGCATCGACGTGCGCGTGGTGGATGCCCTGGGCATCCGCGCCGCGCGGCCCTTCTTCATCCAGAAGGAAGGACTGATCAATGTCCTGCCCGCCGTGGACGAACTGGCCGAGCGCATCTCGTCCGACCTGCTGCGCCGCAACACCCTGGCCGACGTCAAGGTGCGCGGCACCAAGGTGCTGGACCCCGACGTGGTGCTGATGCGCCTGACCACCCGCAAGGGCGACCCGGTGGATCCGGCCGCCATCAACCGCGAAGTGAAGCGCATCTGGGATCTGGGTTATTTCAGTGATGTGCAGGCCAACGTGGAGCAGGACGGCGAAGGCCTGATCCTTGTGTACACGGTGCAGGAAAAGCCGCGCATCGAAAACGTTACAGTAGAGGGCTCGGACAAGGTGGACGTGGACGACATTCTTGCCGCCATGAGCACCAAGACCGGTTCGGTCCTCAACGAAAAGCTGCTTGCGCAGGACCTGCAGAAGGTTACCGAACTCTACCGCAAGGAAGGCTACTACCTGGCCAAGGTTTCGCACCGCGTAGATTCGCGCGCGGGCGGGGCTGGCGCCAGCCTGGTGCTGACGGTGGAGGAAGGCAAGAAGCTGTATATCAAGAAGGTGGCCTTCGAAGGCGTTGAAAAACTGGACGCCGACGACCTGAGGAAGCAGCTGGCGCTGTCCGAGCGCGGCATGTTCTCGTGGATCACCGGTTCCGGCGTGCTCAAGGACGAACACCTCGAGCGCGATTCCGCCGCCGTCACCGCCTACTGCATGAACCACGGCTACCTCGACGCCATGGTGGCCGCGCCCCGGGTGGACTACGAAGAGGACGGCATCATCGTCACCTTCGCCATCAAGGAAGGTCCGCGCTACAAACTGGGCGAGGTGACCTTTGCGGGCGACCTCATCGAGCCCGACACCCGCCTGACCGAAATCGTCAAGCTGGACGACGTGAAGAAGGAGGACGGGTTCTTCCGCTTCAACGTGATGCAGGAAGACAACAAGGCCCTTACCGACTTCTACGCCGACTACGGCTACGCCTTCGCCGAGGTGAACCCCCGCACCAGGAAGCACGAGGACGAAGCCGTGGTGGACGTGGCCTACACCGTGAACAAGCGGCAGAAGGTCTACATCCGTCGCGCCCTGGTGGAAGGCAACGACAAGACCCGCGACAACGTCATCCTGCGTGAACTGCGCATCACCGACGGCGACATGTTCGAGGGCAAGAAGCTGCGCCGCAGCGCGGAACGCCTGAACAAGCTGCAGTACTTCGAGGCCGTGAGCACGGAACTGGTGCCCACCGAGCGCGAAGAGGAAGTGGACCTGAAGGTCAAGGTGAAGGAAAAGAACACCGGCGCGCTCATCGGCGGCATCGGGTACTCCACCTACTACGAGTTCGGCGTGTCCGGCACCATCATGGAACGCAACCTGTTCGGCAAGGGCTACCAGACCTCGCTGATGGCCATGTTCTCCGGTCGTCGCACCGCGTACCAGTGGTCCTTCACCAACCCGCGGTACAACGACACCAACCTGTCGGTGGGCTACGACGCGTACAACATCCGCGACGAGTACGACGACTTCAGCAAGAACACCATCGGCAACACCATCCGCTTTGCCTACCCCATCGGCGAATACACCACCGTGGGCTGGGGTTACCGACTCGACTTCTACAAGCTGTACGACATCGAGGACGACGCGGCGGACATCATCCACGAGCGCGAAGGCGACAACGTATCCAGCGTCGTGCATGGCCGCATCACCCGCGACACCACGGACAGCCGCGAAAACCCGACCCGGGGCAATATCACCAAGATATTCACCGAGTACGGCGGCGGCATCCTGATGGGCGACGACAACTTCTTCAAGCCCACGGTGCAGACCGAACAGTACTACCAGTGGCGTCCCAACCACGTGCTGCACGGTCGCGTGCGCGGCGGCGTGGTGCTGGAAACCAGCGACGAGGACGTGCCGGTGTTCGAACGATTCTACATCGGCGGCATCGACTCCATCCGCGGCTACAGCTCCAAGGACATCTCCCCGCGCGACAAGGAATCCGGCGACCGCATCGGCGGCGACCGCATGGCCTTCGCCAACCTGGAATACATCTGGGTGTTCCATCCCGAACTGGGTCTTGCCCTGGTGCCGTTCTTCGACGTGGGTTTCAACGCCGACTCGAGCGAGAAGTTCACCTGGGACGACGAGATCAAGAAGTCCGTGGGCCTCGAGTTCCGGTGGCGTTCGCCCATGGGCGACCTGCGCTTCGCCTACGGTATTCCGCTGGACGAAAACCGGGAAGGCGACAAGACCAACGGTCGCTTCGAGTTCTCCATGGGCCAGTTCTTCTAGCCAACGGAGTCGCCCCTGCGGGGCGGGACACCATACGCAACACCACGGGGGCGCGGCGCAGGCCGCGCCCCTTTTGCGTGCGCGACGGGGGGTACGGGTGCCTGCCGCGTCGAGGTTCACTGGTCTTCGCCGGACTGGTCCTGACGGCTGTGTCGTGACGGGTGGGCACGGGCCGCACGCAGTCGGCAATCCCGCCCGGCAGCCCCGCGCGCGGGTACGGGTTGCCAACGGGGTGGGGGTTGCGGTAGGGTTTGCCGCCGCCGCAGCCCGTCCGGGGTACTGCAGGCCGCACCGCGCCGTGGCCGCCCGGCGGAACCCAGGAACGGACATGCACAGGTTTTTCGCCCTCCTTCTGCTTTCCCTCACATTCGTCTGCTGCATCGGCCTTCCCGCATCCGCGAAGGCCGCTGATGCCGCGTCCGCATATGCCGCCGCCAAGAAAGAGCTGGAATCCCTGAAGCGGGACGCCCGGCGCGGCGCACTGCGCGAACCGTGGGTACGCGTGGTGTCCCGGTTCGACGGCACGGTCCGCGAGCATCCCCGATGGTCCAATGTGCCCGCCGCCATGTTCCACGGCGCGCTGGCCATGAAGGAACTGGCCAGCCGCTCGTTTCGCCCGGCAGACTTCGAGGATGCCGCCCGCCGCTTCGAGCGTGTGGCCGCCAGGTTCTCCTGGCACGTGCTGGCCGACGACGCTCTGCTGCACGCGGCGGACATCCGGGGCAACCGCCTTGGCGATGTTGGGGCCTCGCGCAAGCTGCTGGACACCATCCTGACCCGTTATCCCAGCGGGGACATGGCCGAACCAGCCCGCGAGCTGATGGCCGCGCTTTCCGGCGCACCCGGTGGTGATGCGCCCAGGGCGCCCGTGGCCGTTGGCCGGTCTGGCCGCCTGGAGCAGGACGACGACGTGCCCG
>NZ_VRYY01000239.1 GCF_015731765.1 Nitratidesulfovibrio oxamicus | reverse complement strand
CTGGGTGAAGTTTGTTTTCGGTTTAACCACCGGAGTGAGGACTTGTTCCCCATACTTTTAAAGGCATTGAAGACAAGTCCAGCAAGAGATTTTATAACGGATTAGTCCGTTTTGGTTAGGTATTACCTTTCAGAAAAGTGGTCATAGATCCTTTAGGATGTTCTCGGCATCCATCTTTTCCGGATGCTTGACGGACAAACTGATTGTTTTTTAAAGCGTTCTGTGCTCTCTGGTGTCCTGGATGTGCCGTGCTCCGAACTGGCTGTAGTTTGCTTGAATTTTATTGGCCAGCGGTGATCCTGCATGCACGTGGTGTTGGCATCCGATTCCTGCACAGAAACGGTTGTTCGGCTTTTATATAGCTCTGCTCTCGCTTGGCTCTAGTCATGGCCCTTTTCCTTTGCCTAGGCAAAGAAGATGGAAAATAAGTGGTCAACACTCCTCCTTCTCGAAAATCCAGACAGGCGCTCATTGTTTCCGGCGTCAGCCTTGCTCTGGTTGCATTTCTGATTAGGGAGGACTGGAAGGATGTCTATAGCATTCTTCAGGGGAGGATTTCGCCAAGCCTGCTATGGCCGTTTTCGCTTATGGCCTTGGCCATCGCTTTGATTTATGGTTACCGCTGGAGGCTGCTGCTTAAGCTTAAGCTGAGCCATAGGGCATCGCTGATTGCTTCGGCACTATGCCTTGGTGGAAATATGCTTCTTCCTGCGCGGGGAGGGGATTTGCTGCGGGTCCACTATAGCCACCTGGCTGCGGACATGCCTCATGCAGAGGTCCTCAGTAGGTTGTTTGTCGAAAAAGTCATTGATCTTGTAACTATTGCGGCGGTTGGTGTGCTTGCATCAGCCTTCTTGCGTTCGTCAAGTGTTTCTGTGTACTCTCCTGTCTTGACAGTTTTTACGGTAGCTGCGCTCGCGATAGCCATTTTCGCAGTGATCGTGGTCAAGTGTTTCGGCGAGCTGCTTTTGATTTGCCTGCAACATCTATTCAAATTTTTAGGAAGAGCAGCTTTTTTTGAGAAGCACGTTACTCGCTTGATTCGGGACGTCGACCGCAACTTTACCTTGTCCGCCATATTTTTGCCTAGCCTCATTACGATGACGATGTGGCTGTCAATTTATGCGCTGTCATATGTTCTGGCCGCAAAGTTTGTCGGCGTTGCATTGAGTTATCAGGAGTCATTGCTGGTTCTTTTTGCCGGGGCTGTGGGGTTAATGCTTCCTGCGGCCCCGTCAGGTGTGGGAACATTTCATGCTTCAGTGGTTTCGGCGTTCGTTTTTCTGGGGCGCTCTCCGGCTGAGGGGGTGTTGGTGGCGACCGCCATTCATCTTCTGTTTTTTGTGGCATACGTGGTCCCCGCGGCGTTTCTTTATGGGCGTTGGTACTTCACTCGAAATATTCCAGGTTGAGTTTGTGAAATGAGAAGCTATTTTTATTCACTTTTGCGAAAGTACCTGTCGCTGTTTATTCTTCCGCAAAACTCGGTTGTAGAGATCGATCCAACTTCTTCTTTGTTAGTCGGGGCGATGCCTCAAGGTAAAGTTGCGTTTCGGAGCTTCACAGCGAGTGTGGATCTGGCTACGGGTTTTCAAGATTCCACAGTATTTCCTGTGGAAAATATCTATGATTCAAGGCCAGACTATATTGTTGTTAGTGGATTGATTCATTACGAGAGAGATATTCAGGGGTTATTGAGCGATGTACATAGGATGTGCCACAAGGATACGCGGCTCGTGTTGACGTATTATAGTGCGTTATGGCGTCCGCTTGCGAATTTTGCATCCAAGGTAGGGTTGCGCAATAAGTTGCCAGAATTGAACTGGTTGGCGCATGAAGATATTAAAAACATCTTGGAACTAGAGAATTTTGAGCTAGTGCGACTGGACCACAAGGTGCTTGTTCCATTTTACATTCCTATTATAAGCAATTTTTTAAATCGTTACGTTGCTCCATTACCGCTTTTCAAGAATTTTTGTCTTCTGAATATTGCCATTGCTAGGCCATTGATTGGCAACACGCATGAAGAGGGTCTGTCTCCTTCGGTTTCGATCGTTGTCCCAGCTCGGAACGAGGCTGGGAATATTGATAATATTATCCAGCGTATTCCGCCCATGGGGCCCCGCGACGAAATTGTTTTTATTGAAGGTAACTCTACAGATGATACCTGGTCGGTTGTCCAGGCCGCTCAGGTCCGCTATGGGGCGGAGCGCCGCATCATCGTTGCGCAGCAGGATGGTAAGGGCAAGGGTGACGCTGTGCGTAAAGGGTTTGCGCTTGCCACCAATGAAATCCTCATGATTCTTGATGCGGACATGACTGTCCCTCCCGAGGACCTTCCGAAGTTTTACCATGCTATCAAGGATGGAAAAGGCGAGTTTATCAACGGTACCCGGCTGGTCTATCCCATGGAAAAAGAAGCAATGCGCTTCTGCAATCTTCTGGGGAACAAGTTTTTTGCGATGGCATTTTCCTTCGTTCTTGGGCAGCGTTTTAAAGATACCTTGTGCGGCACCAAGGTAATCAGTCGCTCGAACTATCTTCAGCTGGCAAATAATCGTTCCTATTTCGGCGACTTCGATCCATTCGGTGATTTTGATTTGATTTTCGGTGCCGCCAGGATGGGGCTGAAGATCGTTGAAGTGCCAATTTGTTATCGTGAGCGTGTCTATGGCGAAACAAATATCTCTCGCTGGCGCCATGGCGCGATTTTGCTCGCAATGCTCATTTTTTCCGCAAGACGGATAAAATTTCTCTGATATGAACGCGGGTAACCAGCAACTCTATCAACGCGACCTGGATCAAACTCTGGGAAATCGGCAACGACTTCGGCGAAACCGCAACCTGATGCTCTGGTATCAGGAGCTTTACCATGAAATGTTTCGTGCAGTTCCCGATATCGCCCAAAAGCGCGTACTTGAAATTGGAAGCGGGACTTCTCCGCTCAAGATGTTTCTGCCAAGCGTCATTACGTCGGACGTCCTGGCGCTCAAGCATCTTGATATGGTCTTCGATTGTCACACCATCGCGGATTTGTCAGAAATTCAAGATCATACGGTTGATGTGATAACGTTGACAAATGTGTTGCATCATCTCGGCGATCCGTTTCTTTTTTTGCGCAGTGCAACCCGCAAGCTTAAAAGAGGCGGCGAAATGTTTATTTTAGAGCCGTATTTCTCAGTACTTTCTTATCCACTCTACAAGTATTTGCATCATGAACCTGTCGATTTCGGTATTCCTCGTCCCGTCTTAAGCGCAGTCAATGGACCACTTTCTTCTTCCAATCAAGCAATGCCTTATATGATTTTCTTTTCCAGGCCAGACTGGTTGAGGGAACTGGGGGATTGTTACGATCTGGATGAGACACGCGTTGAGTTCTTTACTAGCCTTGCATATATGGCAACAGGTGGTATATCTAGAGTTTTTCACGTCCCGCATTGTATTTATAAGCACTATCTTGTGTTGGACCGTTTTTTGGCACGTGCCCTGCCCAGACTGTTCGCATCTTTTTTTCGTGTTCGCCTTGTTGCAAAAAGGTAGTTATGAAGAGTATGGTGTCTTGGCGAGTTGACCCCTGTTGTGTATATAGTTCTCCGGTTGTCATCCGTTGTGCGTAATGATGATTTTTATATAGATTCGTGCCGTTGTGCTTGTGCAGAATCGTCCGGGTAGGAGCGCCTTTGATGGTGTAGGGGGATTCGGTCAGTCGCGGCTGCTATCGCGGCTGGACAGGTGTCAAGTGTTCCCGTGTTTTTTTGGTTCTTCGACGTTTAATGTGGAATTGACCGACCTCGCCCAGTTTGGATAGCCCTCCCTCAGGAGGATTGCCATGCTTGCCGAACAAATATTCGCCTTGGGTCTTGGTCTCACGCCACCCTG
>NZ_VRYY01000238.1 GCF_015731765.1 Nitratidesulfovibrio oxamicus | reverse complement strand
GAAAGCTCCGCCGCAGAACACCGCCAGCAGCACAACCACGCGCCAGCCCAGCGGCAGGGGCAGGAACAGCCAGGGCGCCAGCAGCGCGGCCACGGCAGACCCCATGCTGCCGGGGGCCACGGGACTGCGCCCGGCGTACCACACCCGGGCCACTTCCAGGGCCAGCCTGTCCAGACCGTTCCGCTCGTGCGGTGGGATGCAGCCCTCAGGCCCGGTACCGTGCGTTGCGTGCATGCGTGTGCTCCCTGTTCTTGCTGTCTTGCACTGCCGCAGGCGACCCGCGCGTGGCGCCAATGCCGCGCCCGGGGCAGATCACTCCACAGACGGCTCGATGACGCCACGTTGCAGCAGCAGCCGGACAAGTTCCGCCACCGGCAGCCCCACCACGTTGCTCCACGAACCGTCGATGGATTCCACCAGAAACGCGCCCACCCCCTGAATGCCGTAGGCCCCGGCCTTGTCGTCGGGCTCGCCCGTGGCGGCGTAGGCAGCAAGGGCTGCGGGGGGGGCATCCCACATGGTCACGCGGGTGGCGGCGTGAAAAATTTCGCTGGTGCCGTCCGGCAAGGCCACGCAGCAGGCGCTGACCACCTCGTGGGTGTGCCCGGCCAGCCGGGAAAGCATGCGCAGCGCGTCCGCGCGGTCACGCGGCTTGCCCATGATCTCGCCGCGCAGGGCCACCACCGTGTCTGCCGCGATGACCACACAGCCGGGGCGCGTTGCGGCCACGGACGCGGCCTTGGCCGCCGCGGCGCGACGGGCGTAGTGCGTCGGTGGTTCCACGGGCAGCGGCTCCGGCTCTGCCGCACCGTTGCCGTACACCTCGAACGACAGCCCGAGGGAATGCAGGAACTCGCGGCGACGGGGCGAACCGGAGGCCAGCACCACGGGCAGCAACGCCCGAAAGGGGCCTGCGGCAATGACAGGCTCTGCGGAATCCGCCGGGCACGGCTGCGCTGGCGTGGAATGATCGATCATGCGGTTGCGGCTCCGTAAAGAATGTAACGTTCGCGCCCGTACAGGAAAAATGGCCAATCCAAAAGGTCGGGGAGCCAGCCTGACCGGCCTTGGCAACACGCCTGCCCTGTTCCGGCTGACTGCCCTGATCCGGCTGACCGGACTGACCAGCCCCCCGGCGCAAACCCGTCCGGCACAGACTCGTCCGGCACAGGCTCGTCCGGCACAGGCTCGTCCGGGCAGACTCGCCCGGCACAACCCCGTCTGCCCAACCGGGAAACAGGGACAACCGAGGGAACAGGGGCAACCGGCCCGCACGGGCGGCACGCGATACGCCTTGCGTGTCATGCCCCATGGCAGCGCCGGGCGCAAGTACGCCATCCCCACAGCCATATTGCAAGCATGTGTCCACGGCACCATGTGGCAGTGCATTCATGCTCCGGCATGAACATGCAGTACACCCCACGCATGATGGGGGTATTCCCCACCTGCCCCAAAAGAATGCAGTCGCACCGCAAAAACACCTAATGTTTCGGGGCCGGCAGCCGATAGGAGGGGTGAGTGCATGGGCGGGTCTTCCCTCTTCGCATTGGCCGGAAATTTTTTTCGGAAAAAATGCGTCCGCCCCCTAAAGTTCCCCCTCGGGGATGCCGATAGGCGATACGAGGGGAGACTACCGTGACCACGAACTCGTTTTACCTTCGCAACATGCTGCTGCACTACGACAAGCAGCTTGTGACCGCGCGCAGGTTGGCCCGCTACCGGCAGGCCATGCGTCTTGCGGCGGGCGAGGAGGAAAGCGCCATTCCTCCCGAGGTGAAGCGCAGATTCATGGTGGAACGTGTGGCTCGCGAAATCATGGAGAATCTTCTGCTTGCGGGAAGCGACAACCCCGTCGTACGAGAGATCAGGCAAAAGCTGGAACAGGAATTGGGAGAAACGCTCACCTTCACGTATCCTCCGACGCAGCTGGACATCCAGGTGTTCCGCGCCGGGCCGGAAGGCCCCGTCGAGGTAGCGCCAGCGGAGAAGGCGAGAATCCTTGACCGGCTATGGCACATTGCTCTCGAAACAGTGGACGATACCATGCTTTAGGCAATCCACGTTCCGATAAACGGTATGCTCCCCCGGGGAGGTTACCATGGAAATCAAGAACTATCTCAAGAACCTGGACCCGTACAGGACCAAGCTGGAACAGTCCGAGCTCCAGTCCAAGCGCACCGCGGCCCGCAAGGAAAATGACACCGCGCCCTCTTCGCAGGGCGACCGGGTAAGCCTTTCCAACGAGGCCAAGCTGCGCACGGAAGCGTATTCCGTCGCCCTTGCCGCGCCCGACGTGCGGCAGGAAAAGGTGGACGCGCTGAAGAGCAAGGTGGAATCCGGCGAGTACCAGGTGGACTCGCGCGCCGTGGCCGAAAAGCTGCTCAAGGAAGAGCAGGACCTGTTCGGCTAGCGGCTTCGGGCGTCGCTGCCCCGCCCCGTTTCCGACCCGCCTTGCGCGGGGCGCAGGAGATGCTGGCCTGTTGCGCAGCGGTTGCGAACCAACCCGTTGCGTAACGGCAGTGCGCCGATTGCGGGGCTGGGATGCATGCGCCCGGACTGCCCCGACCGACCACCGGGCTTTTTCTGTCGTGCGTTGCCGCACGGCCTGCGAATACAACGGCGAGGCGGAACCATTTCCGGATGGTTCCGCCTCGCCGCGTCTTGTCTCCATCCCGGATGCACGCGAAGGGCTACAAAAAAAGGGGGGGGCGTCAGCTGCCCGCGGCTGGGAGCGTGACCGGCGAGAGCGACCGGCGAGAGCGACTGGCGCGAGTAACTGGCGAGAGCGACCGGCGCGAGTAACTGGCGAGAGCGACCGGCGCGAGTAACTGGCGAACACATCCGGCACGCCGCGCACGCACAAAAGGCCGCGCGGCACTGCAACCGCGCGGCCCTTGTCGGCATCATATCACGTCGCAATGTTCCGCCCCGGAGCTACGCGCCATCCCGCAGCAAGCGCCGCACGGCGGCGGCATCGGGCAGTTCCAGCGCCCGTTCCGCCAATCTGGCGCAGGCCGCCATGTCGCAGCCCCGCACCACGTCCTTGGCGCGCGGAATGGCCGGTCCGTTCATGCTCAATTCGCCCAGCCCCAGCCCCACCAGCAGCGGGATGGCCTCTGCGCTGCCAGCGAGTTCACCGCACATGGCCACGGGTATGCCCGCCGCGTTGCCCGCCGCCACGGTGTCGCGCACCATGCGCAGCACGGCAGGGTGCAGCGCGTCCGACAGGTCGGCCACCGCAGCGTTGCCCCGGTCTGCGGCCATGACATACTGGGCCAGATCGTTGGTGCCGATGCTGAAGAAGGCCGACTCGCGCGCCAGTTGGTCCGCCAGGGCCACGGCGGCAGGCACCTCGACCATGATGCCCACCTCCACCGGGGCGTGGGGCAGGCCTTCCGCCGCCAGCGCGGCGCGGGCCTCTTCCAGCAGGGCCTTTGCAGCCGCCAGTTCGCCGGGGTGGGCCACCATGGGGAACATGACCCGGAGGGGATGTTCGGCTGCGGCGCGCAGCAGGGCGCGCAACTGGGTCAGGAACAGTTCGCGCCGGGCGAGGCAGAAACGGATGCCGCGCAGCCCCAGGAAGGGGTTGTCCTCTCCTGCCGCAAAGTCACCCAGATAGGGCACCGGCTTGTCGCCGCCGATGTCCAGGGTGCGCACCACCACCGGCAGGCCGGGCATGGCGGCGGCAGCGGCCACGTAGGCGGCGCGCTGCTCCTCCTCGTTCGGGGCGGCGGCCCGGTCCAGAAACAGGAACTCGGTGCGGAACAGGCCCACCCCCTCCGCGCCGTTGAGCAAGGCGGGGGCCGCGTCTGCCGGGGTGCCGATGTTGGCATGCACGTGCAAATGGCGGCCATCAACCGTGACGGCAGGCCGGGCGGCCCCGGCC
>NZ_VRYY01000237.1 GCF_015731765.1 Nitratidesulfovibrio oxamicus | reverse complement strand
CACGGCGAGCTCACCGGGCGGGTGCTGCTGCTGTTCTGCGCCGGGCTGCCCGCGCTTGCCGCCGGGCTGTACGGGGGGCACCTGTGCTTCGGGCGTCTGGACGAGGCCGCCTTCCGCAGGGTGCTGCTGGGGCTGTTCGTCGTATCCGGGGCGGGCCTGCTGTGGCGCGCGGCGGGCCCTGGGTAGCCGCCATTCGCGGGCATCGGCCTGCGGGCATATGCCGCAGGACAGTGCGGACGCAGTTGCTTACACCTCTTCGCACTCAGCATTGTCGGGGTAGCGTTCCAGAAAACGCCGTTCGGCCTCGGAATCGCCGATCAGGATCAGTTCATCGCAGGAGCGCAGCAGCAGGGCGGGGTCCGGGTTGACGGAAAGACCGTCCGGCCCGCGCAGGGCCACCACGCTGCACCCGGTTTCGTCGCGGATGCCGCTGTCCTTCAGGGTGCGCCCGGCAAGGCCCAACCCCACCGGGGCGCGGAAGATGTTCAGCCCTTCGCTGAGCATCAGCACCTTGCCGGGGTTCAGCAGGTTGATCACCGTGTTGGACACCAGCGATCCGTGCGACATGACCAGGTCCGCCCCGGCCTTGTGCAGGATGCCGATGTTGCGGTCGAGCGTGGCGCGGGTGATGATCTGGATGCCGGGCCGCAGCCTGCGGCAGTAGATGGTCAGGTAGATGTTCAGGTCGTCGTCGTGGGTGGTGACCAGTACTGCGGGGGCCTCGCGGATGCCCGCGCGTTCCAGCACGTCGAGGTCGGCGGCGCTGCCGGTGATGGTGTGGATGTCGTCGTGCACCAGCCGGGGGTTTTTCTCCACGATGCGATAATCGATGCCCGTTTCCGCGAACTGCCGCGCCGCGGCCAGCCCCACGCGCCCGCCGCCCAGGATGAGCACCGGCTCGTCGGATGCGGGGGCGGTGGATGTTCCGCCCGTTCGGTCGACACGGCCCGCTTCGCCAATCTCGCCAAACTTGCCAGTCACGCCAATCACGCCAGCCCGGTCCGCTCCGCCCGGCGCGTCGTTCACGCCGCGCCCCCCCATATGGCGGTCAAAGGCGTCCATCTGCTGGCGCGTGCCCGCCAGCACCAGCACGGTGCTGGCCTCCAGCGGCGCGTCCGGGCGCGGCAACTGGAACCGGCCCCGTTCCCACACCCCCACCACGTTGACGCCCGTGACCTTGCGCAGGTCGTTGTCGCGCAGCGAATGGCCCACCAGGCCGGTGCGCATCACCGGGGCCTCGGCCACCACCAGGTCGTCGAAGCGGCCCACCACGCCGGTGCGCATGTGCCCGGCCAGGGTGCGCCGGGCAAGCCCCTGGCCCAGCATGCTGGAAAACCGGAACACGTGGGTGCCGCCCGCCATGGTCAGGATGTCCACGGCCTCGTCCTGGTCGGCCCCGCAGACCACGGGTATGTCGGGGCTGGCCTCTCGCGCGGTGAAGGCCACGTTGGTGTTGCGCACGTCACCGTCCAGCGCCACCAGCATGGCCGCCTGTTCCACGCGCAGCCGCCGGTAGGTTTCCGGGTCGTCGTAATCGCCCACGGCCACGGAAAATCCCTGGTCCTGCAAGTCCAGCGCGGTCTGGGCATCGGCGCACAGCAGCACGTAGGGGTGGGCGTACTGGGCCAGGTCGCGCCCAAGGCCCAGGGCCGTGGCGTCGCCGCCCACGATGATCACGTGGTCGCGCGTTTCGGCGGGCAGTTCGCGCGGGGCGCGCAGGCGGGTCTGCGCTTCAAGCCACGGCGCGTAGAAGAACTGGATGAAGGTGAACGGCAGCATCACCAGCAGGAAGATTATGCCGGAAAGCAGCACCACCAGCGTGAACAGCTTGCCCGTATCGCTGAGAAAGGTGATGTCTCCAAAACCCAGCGTGGACATGACCGTGAGCGTCCAGTAGAAGCCCGTGGCCCACGAGTAGTCGCGCCCCTCGTAGTCCATGATGACGTGGAACAGCACGCTGTACAGCGTGATGACCGCCACCAGCAGCAGCACGAAACGAAGCAGGAAGCGCATGTTGCGCTGGGCCGAGCGGCTCTGCATGAAAAAGGCGATCTGCGAGGGCAGGAACTTCATCTGGCATCCTCTGCTGCATCGGAAAGGGAGTGTCGCGGAGCCTTCATGCTATCAGCGCGGGCGGCGGGACGCCAGCGGGGGAAATGAAGAAGGCCGGAAACGGGTGCGTTTCCGGCCTTCGGTTGTTTCAGGCGGATGCCTACGGGAAGGCCCAGAACAGGGTCATGACGGCGCACACCGTGGTGATCAGCACCGAGATGACGAACGCGGGCCGGATGGCCTGCGACGCCTCGCGGATGCGGTCGATGCTGGCCGCCGCGTTCTGCAGCTTGGCGGGCGATATGACGCTGGCAAGCCCGCCGCCGATGCCGCTGGCCGCCGCGATGACCAGGCCCGACGCGCCGATCTTTTCGGCGGTGGACAGGTGCAGCTTGGTCAGCATGGCGATGGACGACGATTCCGAGCCGCTGATGAATCCGCCCAGCAGACCCAGGTACGGCGCCACGAAGGGGTACATCTTGCCGAACAGCGAGGCCGAGGCGTCGGCCATGACGTAGACCATGTTGTGCAGCGGCTGGGCCAGGGACCAGTCCTCGCCCTTGCCGGAGTGGTTCATGACGTAGGCGATGGCGAAGAAGACCGAGGCCGACATGAACGGACGCCCGGCGCGCTTGCCCGCCTTGACCAGCGCGGTGGACACCTGCTGGCGCGTGGCCTTCATGAGCGGCAGTGCGGCGGCGGTGCAGACGAGTACCCAGAAGTAGGCCTGCCAGAAGATGCGCAACCGCTCCGGCGACTTGGGGATGATTTCCAGCGGCATGGACCACTGCTTGAAGGTCAGGTCGAAGAACGGCAGGAACGGCGCGTTGAGCACCAGCGAAACCACGGTCAGGATGATCCATGGCGAGCAGGCGGCGGCCAGCGAATGGCGTCGCTCGGCCGCCATATCCGCCTCGTTCAGCAGGCTGCGGTCGCGCAGGGGGCGGCCCGTCAGGCGGATGTACAGCATCAGAGCCGCGATGACCGCAAGGCCCGCGGCAATGCCGGTAATGGTCACCAGCCCCAGCTTGGCCATGAAGATGGCCACCAGGCCGGCGGTAAGGCCCGCGATGAGCGCGGGCACGATGCCTTCGCGCACCATCTTCATGCCGCCGGCAAGGTACAGCATGCCAAGGGCGATGCAGGTGGAGATGGCGGGCATGAACCGGGCGAAGTAGCCGCCCACCTCGGTCACCGGCAGGCCCACGAAGTTGGCGTAGACCACGGCGGGGATGCCCAGCAGGGCGTAGGTGCACAGCGCGTCGTAGCCCAGCGCGGGCAGGATGATGGCCGCAAAGGTGGAATAGCCCAGCGCCAGCATGATGGGCGGCAGGATGGACACCGTCACCGCGCCCAGCGAGGTGAGCAGGATGCCGAAGCCCACGTTGATCAGCATGATCTGCACGGCCTGCTGGCCGGGAGCCACGCTTTTCATCAGCGCCACCACGCGCGATACGGCCCCGGTTTCCTGCATGACGGTGATCTGCAGGATGCTGGCGGACATGACCAGGGCGATGGGCAACGAGGCCACCAGGCCCGCCACGCTGGACAGCAGGATGACCGTGGGGGCGGTGTCGAAGTACAGCCAGGCGATGCCGGCGGCCACGGCCCAGCCGATGTACCCGGCGGTGTCTGCCGCCACCCGGTACACGAGCAGCAGCACGAAAATGGCGATGACGGGCATGAAGGCAAGCAGAACGGACAGGGCATACATGGGGTGCTGGACCTCCTCGTGAAATGTTCTTGCCGCGCCCGGCGGCGGGGCCCCGCTGCCGGTACGTGTCCGGTGCGGTTCGACGTTGCCGGGCGGCGGTCCTGCGGGGCCGCGCGTCCCGTG
>NZ_VRYY01000236.1 GCF_015731765.1 Nitratidesulfovibrio oxamicus | reverse complement strand
CCGCCCACGCGGTTGCAGACCACCCCGGCAAAGCGCAGGGCCGGGTCGAACCGGGTGTAGCCCCCCACCAGCGCCGCCGCCGAGCGCGACATGCCGCGCACGTCGGCCACCAGCAGCACCGGGGCATCCAGCAGGGCGGCAACTTCCGCCGTGGAGCCCTGCCCGTCGTCGGCGGATGCGCCGTCGTACAGGCCCATGACCCCTTCGATGACGGCGATGTCCGGCGGGACAGGAGGGGCAGGAGGGACAGGCGGGGGGGGCGGTATGCGCGGCGGGCCGCCCGGTTCTGCAGCCCGCACCGCGCGGGCAAACGAGCGGCGCACCCCCTCCGGGCCGCACATCCAGCCGTCCAGGTTCCAGCCGGGACGGCCAGTGACGGCGGCATGCAGGCCGGGATCGATGTAGTCCGGCCCGGCCTTCATGGGCTGCACGCGCAGGCCGCGCCGGGTGAGCGCGGCCATCAGGGCCAGCGTGACCGTGGTCTTGCCGCAGCCGCTGTGGGTGCCCGCAACCACAAGGACGGGCAGTTGCGCCGACGGTTGCGCGGACAGGCGCATGGGGGAGCTCATGTGCGCCGCGTCGTGCGCCGCCGGGCGGGTCATGCGATGTCGGCCTCGCCGGGCTGGCGGGGGGCGAACTTGGCGGTGATGATGGCCGCATCCACGTCCCGCGCTGAAACCTGCAGTTCCGGCGCGCCGCCGTGGCAGCGGAAGGCGCCGTCCACCATGTCCACGTACCCGGCAGACAGCACGCGGGTGTAGGGCAGCTGTTCACGCATGTCCGCGTGGTCCACCCGGTGCGGAAAGATGAACGGCACGGGGTGGCCGGAAAAGTCTTCGAAGATGATGTACTTCATGCGGGGCTCCCGATGGGTTTGCCACATGGTACGGGCTTTGGCGGCGAAGGTCCACAGGCCGTAGGGCCGCACGGCGCCCCGGTGACGCAGCTGCCGGTGTGGCGCACAACAGTGGCCTTCGCGTGCAGGCCGCGCAGCCGCAACGGGCATGTCGCATCCCCTGCGTCAGGCGCAATGCCTCCGTGGTTTGGCCGGGGCGATTCGTGCAGGCAATTGCACATGGCGCGATGTCATACCCGCCATTGCGTCAGTGAATGCGCTGCATCATCGGCATGGTGCGTGCGCCGCAGGCAGGTTTCTAGATGCGACCCGGTGTGCCACATGAAGACGCAACCAATTCGGGTTGACCCCGAAGGAAGGATTGTCGTAGGTTTGAAACGAGTTTCGTGCATGCCTCATGTTCACAAAATATCAAAGGAGCGGCAATGACGGAGAATTATCTGAAGGAAGCTCTGGACATCGTGAAGGCGCAGGCCAGTGTCCGGACCATGACCGAAGACGAGATCACCACCATGGTCCGGCGCCTTGCGGAGGGCATCCGGGCCCTGAGCGAAGGTGGTGCGCTGCCCGAGAGCGGCGATGGAGCCGGGATGGACCCCAAGAAGGCCATCAAGGAAAAGTCCATCACCTGTTGCGAGTGCGGCAAGTCGTTCAAGATCCTGACCAAGAAGCACCTGGGCACCCACGGACTTACCCCTGAAACGTACCGCGAGAAGTGCGGCTACAAGAAGGGCACTCCCCTTGTCTGCAAGTCGTTGCAACGCGAGCGTCGCAAGAAGATGCGCGACATGAAGCTGTGGGAGCGCCGCGGGGCGTAACCCTGGCGAATTGGCCGACAGGGACGGCGCGGGCGATTTGCGGCGCCCGCGTTTTTTCGGAGTCGGCCTGATTCCCCCCCCTCCTGCCGGGCGTGACGGCATTCCGGAGAATGATGCGGATCGTCACCGGAAAAAAACATGACGCGGCTAAAGTGCCGTCCGGCGTTCTGCCGATAAGCACCCATGAAGAAAGGCTCTTGCAGGGTGCCTGCGGGAAACCCTGTTGCTGTTTGTTGACAGTGATTCCTGATAGAGCTACGCCCGCGTCAGACGCGCCGCGAATATCGGGCGCGCATGTCCGTCATCCCTGGGAGGGGTCATGTTTCGCAATCTCAGCCTGAAGTGGAAAATCCTCATCGTGGCGCTTGCCGGGCCGGTCATCGTGGCCGCCATCATGGCCTGGCAGCGTGTGGACGACATTCGTACCGGGGCTGAAGAGGCGATTCTCCAGAAAAGCCGGGCCGTGGTGCTCATGGCCGAGGCAACCCGCAACGAGATGGGCCGCAAGCTCGAAATCGGGCTGATGCGCCCGCTGGACGAGTTGCCCAGGGACAGGATCATGGACGCGGTGCCCGTGGTCACGGCCATGCGCATGGCCGCCCAGAACGCCGCGCAGGCGGGCTACGAATTTCGAGTGCCCAAGGTGCAGCCGCGCAACCCGGCCAACACGCCCACTCCGCTGGAACTTTCGACCATGCAGGAGATGGAGCGCGGCAACCTTGCGGAAAAGATCATCCGCACGCCTGACAAGATCTATTATTTCCGCCCCATCAAGCTGACCAAGGACTGCCTGTTCTGCCACGGCGACCAGGCCGGAACCCCCGATGTGGTGGGCGGCACCAAGGAAGGCTGGAAGGCGGGCGAGACCCACGGGGCCTTCGTGGTCATCAGTTCGCTGGAAAAGGCGCACGAGCAGGTCATGCAGGCGCGCATTGCCGTTGCCGGGTGGACCTTGGTGGTGCTGGCGCTGCTGTTTGCGGTGATCTGGGTGATCCTGAACCGGGGCATCATCGGGCCGCTGCTGCGCATCCGCCAGTTTGCCGGACAGGTGGCCGGGGGCGCGCTGGACGCCCGCGCCGAGGGCGACTATGCCGCCGAACTGGGCGAAGTGAAGGGCGCCATAGAAACCATGGTGGGCAACCTGAAGCAGAAGATGCAGGAAGCCGACCAGCGCCGCGCCGACGCCGACGCCCACGCCTCCCGCGCGGAAACGGCCCTGGCCGAGGCCCGCGAGCAGGAAGCCAGGGTCAACGACCTGTTGCAGCGCATGACATCGGTGGCCGGAGAAGCGTCCATCATCGCCCAGCAGGTGTCGCTGGCGGCAGAGGCCTTGTCCGCCCAGGTGGAACAGGTTTCCGCCGGGGCGGAACGGCAGTCCGCCCGCGCTGGCGAGACGGCCACGGCCATGGAAGAAATGAACGCCACCGTGCTTGAGGTGGCGCGCAGTTCCGGCAGTTCCGCCCAGAGCGCCGACGAGGCCAGGTCCAAGGCCCAGGAAGGCGAACGGGTGGTCGGCGGCGCGGTGGAGGCCATCAGCCAGGTGCACGAGCAGGCCCAGGCCCTGCAAGGCGAAATGGCCACCCTTGGCAAGCAGGCCGAGGACATTGGCCGGATCATGGATGTGATTTCCGACATCGCCGACCAGACCAACCTGCTGGCGCTGAATGCCGCCATCGAGGCGGCCCGCGCCGGTGATGCCGGGCGCGGCTTTGCCGTGGTGGCCGACGAGGTGCGCAAGCTGGCGGAAAAGACCATGAACGCCACCAAGGAAGTGGGACAGGCCATCCAGTCCATTCAGGCCGGGGCGCGCAACAACATCAAGGGCATGGAAACGGCCGCCGTCGCCGTGACCGAGGCCACCCGCATGGCCCGCGAATCGGGGCAGGCGTTGCAGCGCATCGTGTCCCTTTCTGAGGAAAACTCCGATCAGGTGCGCTCCATCGCCACCGCCGCCGAACAGCAGTCCGCCACCAGCGAGGAGATCAACCGCGCGGTGGAGGACATCAGCCGCATCGCCTCGGAAACCGCCGAGGGCATGAACCAGGCCGCCGGTGCCGTGCTGAAGCTGGCCGGGCTGGCCAGGGCCCTGGAGAAGCAGATCGATCAACTGACAAGCGGCTCGTCCGGCTAGCGCCGGACGCCAGCCCTGCGGCATGCTCGCGGCCCGCGCCCTTACGGGGGTGCGGGCCGTTTGCATGGGCGGGCGGTGGCGCCGCCGCAG
>NZ_VRYY01000235.1 GCF_015731765.1 Nitratidesulfovibrio oxamicus | reverse complement strand
GACCTGCGCCTGTCCGACGCCGGGGAACACGACACCCTGATGCAGCGGCTGTACGCGCTGGCCTCGGACCGCGACCCCGCCTGGCGCGGCATCGACCCGCTGGTGGCCGACGTGCTGCGCCTGCACCTGCGCTGGTTTCTGGAGTTCGCGCCGCCCGGCTTCGACCCGCACGGGGCGTGCCTGGGAAATCTGCTGCTGGCGGGCGGCTACCTGCGCCACGGCGGCGGGCTTGGGCCGGTGTTGCACCTGTTCGCGCGGCTGTTGCGGGTGCGGGGCACGGTGGTCCCCATCGTGGACGATGACCTGCATCTGGCGGCGGAACTGGCCGACGGCACCGTGCTGCTGGGACAGCACCGCATCACCGGCAAGGGCGTGCCCGGCATCACCGCGCCGGTGCGCCGCCTGTTCCTGACCCGCATCCGTCCGGATGATGGCGGCCAAGCCGGACAAGCCGGACAAGCCGGGCCAACTGGGCCAGATGGGCCAGCCGGGCCGGACGGACAAGATGGAGCAGGCGGGCCGCACGGGACCAGGGGTGAAGACCACCACGGCGGCGAGGGCCGAAATTCCGCGCCGCCCGCCGAGGCGCGCGTGCCCGTATCCGGCGTGGCCGCCCGGCACATCGCGGAAGCGAACCTGATCTGCTTCCCCATGGGCAGCTTCTACACCAGCGTAATGGCCAATCTTTTGCCCGAAGGAGTGGGACGCGCCGTGGCCGCGGCCCCGTGCCCCAAGGTGTACGTGCCCAACAGCGGCACCGACCCGGAACAATTGGGCCTGTCCGTGGCCGATTGCGCCGCCGCACTGCTGACCATGCTGCGGCGTGATGCGGGCGCGGACATGCCTGCCGCCCGGTTGCTGAATACGGTGGTGGTGGATACCCGAAACGGGGTGTACCCCGGCGGTATCGATCACGAAGGACTGCGCGCGCAGGGCGTGGAACTGCTGGACGCACCCGTGGTGCGGGCGCTGCCCGGCGAAGGGGCACACCCCGTCACGATGGCGGGGCGGCACGACGCCGACGCGGTGGCCGACCTGCTGCTGGGACTGGCCTGCCCGCGCGGTTAGATTGCGTCCGGGTATCGGGCCTTCGAACTTCGGCTGAGGAACGAAAACGCCCCCGCGTGCCATGCACGCGGGGGCGTTGTGTCGTAACAGCGATGCGGAGGGCGTTACCCCGCGATGGTCTTGCGCAGGATGTCAAAGGCCTCGTCGATGCCCGCCGGGTTGGTGCCCCCGGCCTGGGCCATGTCGGGTCGCCCGCCGCCGGAGCCGCCCACGGCGGCCGCCACGGCCTTGATCAGGGCCGGAGCGGTGAAGCGATCATGCAGGTCCTTGGAAACGGCCACGATCAGGCTCACCTTGTCGCCGTCGGGGGCGGCAAGGCAGGCGATGCCCGAAGGCAGCTTCGAGCGCACGTCGTCCATCAGGTCGCGCAGGGCCTTCACGTTGGGCACTTCCACCTTGGCGGCCAGCACCTTCACGCCGTTGATCTCGGCCAGTTCGTCCATGATGTTGCGGCCCTGGCCGGACGTGGCCTGGGAGCTGGCCTTTTCCAGGTCCTTGCGCAGGCTCTTCACGTCCTTCTGCAGGGCCTCAACGCGGGGCACGATCTCGCCGGAGCGGACCTTCAGCAACCCGGACAACTGGCCCAGTTCGGCACGCTGGTCCATGACCATACGCAAGGCGTTCCAGCCGGTGATGGCCTCTATGCGGCGCACCCCGGCGGCCACGCCGCCTTCGGACAGGATCAGGAACAGCCCGGCCTGGCCGGTGGCGCGCAGGTGCGTGCCGCCGCACAGTTCCACCGATTCGTCGGCAATGGCCACCACGCGCACCTCGTCGCCGTACTTTTCGCCGAACAGGGCCATGGCCCCCCGGGTCAGCGCGGCGTCGTAGGCCATGTGGTCGGTTTCCAGCGGCAGGTCGGCCAGGATAACCCGGTTCACCTCGCGCTCGACGGCGGCGATTTCTTCCGGCGTCATGGCGGCGATGTGGGTGAAGTCGAAGCGCAGGCGGTCGGGGGCCACCAGCGACCCGGCCTGCTTGACGTGGTCGCCCAGCACGCGGCGCAGGGCGGCGTGCAGCAGGTGGGTGCAGGTGTGGTTGCGGGCAGAGGCCACGCGCTCGTCCTCTTCAACCAGCAGGTGCACTTCCTGGTCGGGCAGGATTTCGCCGTCCACCGTTTCGATCTGGTGCACGGTAAGTTCGGGCGAGGGCTTCAGGGTGTCCAGCACGCGAGCCTTGCCCGAAGGCGAGGTGATGGAGCCAAGGTCGCCCGTCTGGCCGCCCGAGGCGCCGTAGAACGGGGTGCGGGTGGCCACAAGGTAGCCCTTGGCGCCCTTGGGCAGGCCTTCACTGGGCAGGCCGGTGGCATCCAGCAGGGCCACAACGCGGCTGTCGCCCGAAAGGTGGTCGTAGCCGATGAATTCCGAGCGCAGGCCTTCTTCGAGCAGGGCGTGGAAGCGCGAGGCGATGTCCGTTTCGCCCGATCCCTTCCAGGCTGCCTTGGCGCGTTCCTTCTGCTCGGCCATCAGGGTGCGGAAACCTTCCTCGTCCACCGTGAAGCCGCGCTTTTCCGCGATGTCGTTCACGATGTCCAAGGGGAAGCCGTAGGTGTCGTACAGCTTGAAGGCCACGTCGCCCGCCACGCGGGTGCTGCCCGCGCCGCGCAGGCTTTCCAGTTCCTCTTCCAGCAGGGCCAGCCCCTTGTCCAGGGTGCGGTTGAAACGCTCTTCCTCCTCGCGCACCACGCGGGCCATGAAATCGGCGTTGCCGCGCAGTTCGGGGTAGTCGTCGCCCATCACCTCGACCACCTTCAGGGCGGTCTTGTGCAGGAAGGTGCCGGTCTGCCCGATGAGCCGCCCGAAGCGGTAGGCGCGGCGGATCAGGCGGCGCAGCACGTAGCCGCGCCCCTCGTTGGAGGGCAGGATGCCGTCAGTGATCATGAAGGCCATGGAACGGCTGTGGTCGGCGATGACCCGCAGGGCGGTGTCCGTTTCATCGTTGGCGCGATAGGAAACCCCGGCGATGTCGCAGGTGTACTGGATGATGGCCTGGAACAGGTCGGTGTCGAAGTTCGAGTACACGCCCTGGCACACGGCGGCGATGCGTTCCAGCCCCATGCCCGTGTCGATGGAGGGCTTGGGCAGGTTGGAACGGGTGCCGTCGGCGGCCTGGTCGTACTGCATGAACACCAGGTTCCAGATTTCCAGGTACCGGTCACAGTCGCACTTGCCGATGCCGCAGTCCGGCCCGCAGGTCATGTGCTCGCCCTGGTCGATGAGGATTTCCGAGCACGGGCCGCAGGGGCCGGTATCGCCCATGGACCAGAAGTTGTCCTTCTCTCCCATGCGGTAGATGCGTTCCGCCGGAATGTCGGTGTGCGCCAGCCACAGGTCGCGCGCCTCGTCGTCGTCGCGGAATACGGTGGCGTACAGGCGTTCCTTGGGCAGCTTCAGGTCTTCGGTCAGGAACTTCCAGGCGAACTTGATGGCGTCTTCCTTGAAGTAGTCGCCGAACGAGAAGTTGCCCAGCATTTCGAAAAAGGTGTGGTGGCGCGCTGTGCGGCCCACGTTTTCAAGGTCGTTGTGCTTGCCGCCCACGCGCAGGCACTTCTGCGAGGTGGTGGCCCGCACGTAGCCGCGTTTTTCCTGCCCCAGGAATGTCTTCTTGAACTGCACCATCCCCGCGTTGGTGAACAGCAGCGAGGGGTCGTCCTTGGGCACGAGGGAAGAGGAGCGCACGATCTCGTGGCCCTGCGACTGGAAGAATTCAAGGAACCGGCGCCGGATTTCGTTGGCGGTTATCACTGGGTGTCTCCTGTGCGGATCGTATGGCGTCGCAGGCGCGCGGCGCCGCGCACGTCACCGCGCCCGCAGGGCGGGGCTGGCGGTGGCGCGG
>NZ_VRYY01000234.1 GCF_015731765.1 Nitratidesulfovibrio oxamicus | reverse complement strand
CGGACGGATGGCCCTCCGGACATGGGCAGGCACCCGCCGGGCGCTGCGGCAGCGCCTCACCCGCGTGCGGCAGCGGGCACGCACATCCGCGAAGTGCGGATCGCCCGTGCGGCACCGAGCGGGAACGCCGGTTCCCCGGTATTGCGTCGATACCGGAAGGAACCGGGACAGCGTTCCCCCTGCCGCACCGCCCTGGCCCCGTACCCGGATTGCACCGGGACAGGCTGCGGCGGCGCGGAAACCTTTTTGCGGAAAGGCAGGATCAGACCATGCAGTACAGCCTCACATGGCACGGCCACGCCAATTTCCAGATTGCCTGCAACGGGGCCAACGTGCTCGTGGACCCGTTCTTCGAGGGCAACCCCTCGGCGTCCACCCCGTGGAGCGACATCGCCCCGCCGGACCTCGTGCTGGTCACCCACGACCACGGCGACCACGTGGGCCAGGCGGTGCAGATCTGCAACACCACCGGCGCCCTGCTGGGGTGCATCGTGGGCACGGCCCAGCGCCTGCTGGAAGAGGGGTTGCGTCCCGGCCTGCTGCTGAATTCCATAGGTTTCAACATCGGCGGCACGGTGACCCACAAGGGCGTCAGCGTCACCATGACCCAGGCCTTTCACTCGTCCGAATCGGGCGCGCCCGTGGGGTACATCGTGACCATGCCGGGCGGATTCACCTTCTACCATGCCGGGGACACGGGCATCTTCTCGTCGATGGAACTGTGGGGACGGCTGCACTCCATCGACCTTGCCATGCTGCCCATCGGCGGTACCTTCACCATGGACGCGCGGCAGGCGGCCATGGCCAGCGCCATGCTGCGCACCCGCTCGGTGGTGCCCATGCACTGGGGCACCTTTCCGGTGCTGGAACAGAACACCGAGCGCTTCCGCGAGCAGTTGCGCAACCACGCCCCGGACTGTCGGCTGTTCGACATGAAGCCCGGCGACACCATCATGCTCGACATGGGCAAAGATGGCCGGGGCTGTGCGTACTGCTAGGCACGCGGTCTTTTTGTCGCTGGCGAAAACCCCGACGGCGCGTAAAAAATCCTCGCGCGCCAACGCGCGCGGCGAGTAATCTGGAAAGGACCGGACACCAGCCGCGCGCTCGCGGCCCCGGGTCCGCATCATCAACACTGCAACACGCCTTGCGCGCACGCGCCGGAATGCGGATTCCGGCCTACGGGCACAGGGCATCGCCTCCGGTTTCGCGTGCGGCTGGCATCGTGCGCGGGAGGTCCGGAGCGAACGGGGCGTGCGCCCCGATTCGGCACCTCCATGGAACACGCGGCGGTAACATACAAATGGGTTGTCTATCTTGTGCGCTGTGCCGACGGGACGCTGTACTGCGGCGTCACCACGGACATGGAACGGCGCCTTGGCGAGCACAACCGGGGCAGGGGCGCGCGCTACACGCGCTCGCGCCGCCCGGTCACGCTGGTCGCCACCGCCCCGTTCCCTGACCGCAGCACCGCACAGAAGGCCGAGCATCACGTCAAACGGCTGCCCCCCGACAGGAAGCAGGAAGCACTGGCACGATACGCCAACGCACTTCCCGTCGCGGCGCCGCCGAGCGCCCCGCGCACGAAGGAATGAGAATGGAAACCTTACGCTTTGAAGAATTGTCCCTTTCCAAGGAAATCCTGAAGGCCATCGAAGAGATGGGCTTCGAAGAAGCCTCGCCCATCCAGGCGCTGGCCATCCCCCACATCCTCGAAGGCCGCGACGTCATCGGCCAGGCCCAGACCGGCACCGGCAAGACCGCCGCCTTCGGCATTCCCCTGCTGGAACGCATCGACCCGCGCGAAAAGGACATCCAGGGCATCATCCTGTGCCCCACGCGCGAACTGGCCATCCAGGTGGCGGAAGAACTTACCCAGCTGGCCTCGCGCAAGCGCGGGCTGTACGTGCTGCCCGTGTACGGCGGGCAGCCCATCGACCGCCAGTTCAAGGCCCTGCGCCGCGGCGCGCAGGTGGTGGTGGGCACCCCCGGTCGCGTCATGGACCACATGGAGCGCGGCACCATCAACCTTTCCACGGTGCGCATGGCCGTGCTGGATGAAGCCGACGAAATGCTCGACATGGGCTTTCGCGACGACATCGAGCACATCCTGGGCCAGGTGCCCAAGGAAGCGCAGACGGTGTTCTTCTCGGCCACCATGCCCCCGGCCATCCTGGACATGGCCCAGCGCTTCCTGAAGACGCCCGAATTCCTCAAGGTGACCCAGAAGCAGGTCACCGTGCCCAGCATCGAACAGATCTACTACGAAGTTCGCCCCTTCCAGAAGCTGGAAGCCCTGTGCCGGGTGCTGGACCTGTACAACCCCAAGCGCGCCATCGTGTTCTGCTCTACCAAGCGCGGCGTGGACGAACTGACCCAGCACCTGCAGGGGCGCGGCTACCAGGCCGACGGCCTGCACGGCAACCTCAACCAGTCGCAGCGCGACCGGGTGATGGCGCGCTTCCGCAGCAACGGCATCGAAATCCTGGTGGCCACCGACGTGGCCGCGCGCGGCATCGACGTGGACGACGTGGAAGCCGTGGTCAACTACGACATCCCCAACGCCGTCGAACACTACGTGCACCGCATCGGTCGCACGGGCCGCGCCGGGCGTTCGGGCCGGGCGTTCACCTTTGTCTCCGGGCGCGACTTCTACAAGCTGCGCGACATCAAGAAGTTCACCAAGGCGCACATCGTGCAGCACCAGGTGCCCACGTCCAGCGACGTGGCCACGGTGAAGACCAACCAGCTGCTGGCCGAAGTGCGCCGCCACATCGAGGCGGGCGAACTGGAAAAGTACACCGACATCGTGGAATCGTTCCTGGACGAGGACGTGACCACCGTGGACATGGCCGCCGCGCTGCTGAAGCTGCTGATGCGCCGCGAACTGGGCGACGCCGTGCCCGGTGGCGAAAAGACCCCGGCGGGCACCGGCGCAGAGCCCGGCATGGTGCGCCTGTTCCTGAACGTGGGCCGCAAGATGCGCGTCACCGCGCGCGACATCGTGGGCGCCATCGCGGGCGAAACCGGCATCCCCGGCCGCATGATCGGGGCCATCGACATCCGCGACCGCGTGTCGTTCGTGGAAGTGCCCGCCGACTACGCGCAGGAAGTCATCTCGGTGATGAACGGCAACCAGATCCGGGGCTTCCGCCTCGGGGTGGAGCCGGCGACCCCGCGCGACCGGGAATAGGCGGCATAGCCGCAAGGTGCCTTTTGTCCTCTGCCTGCGTCAGTCCGCCGTTCCATTCCGGTCGAGTACGGAAAGAGTACGCTCCCTCCATGGAACGACGGCCTTCCTTGGCAGAGAACAAAATTCCCTCTTGCGGCAACGCCACCTGTGGCTGCGCGTAACGAAACAAAGACCGTAGAAAAAGAAAGTGAGGTCCCGGCATCGGGGCCTCACTTTCTTTGTTGAAAAACAGCGCCGCAGACTAATGCACAGTGTCGAGGGAGGCGCGCCCGTTATGCGGTCCTTCCCGCCTAAAGGATTGCTACCCCGCCCAGGCCTGCCGGGCCAGGGACAGGGCCACGCCCCACACCACCAGGCACACGCTGCCGTCCAGCACGCGCCAGGCCACTGGCTTGCGAAACAGCGGGGCCAGCACCCTGCCGCAGCCGCCAAGGGCAAGAAACCACAGGCACGAGGCCGTGGCCGCGCCCGCGCCGAAGGAAAGCCGTTCGGCTGCCGGGTAGTGCCCGCTGATGCCGCCCAGCATGACCACGGTATCAAGATATACGTGCGGGTTCAGCAGGGACACGGCCAGCGTGGCCATCAGCACCCGGCGCAGGCTGGTACGCCCGCCGTCGCCCACGGCCCTGTCGGCCTCAAGTATGCCGGGCCGCAGGGCCGAGCGCAGCGCGCCGAACCCGAACCACGCCAGAAACACCGCCCCGCCCACGGCGGCGCCC
>NZ_VRYY01000233.1 GCF_015731765.1 Nitratidesulfovibrio oxamicus | reverse complement strand
CGCCCCGTCTGGCCCCGCGGGCGGGCAGGGCGCCGCCGCAGCCGCGCAGGCCCAGCAGGCCGGAACGGCCAAGGCCTCGTCCACCATCCGCGTGGATCACGAGAAGCTGGACCACCTGATGAACCTCATCGGCGAACTGATCATCAACCGCAACCGCTACACCATGCTGGCCCGCAGGCTGGAGGACGACACCAACGTCGTCATCGCCGAAGTGGCCCAGGACCTGTCCGAAACCACCTACGCCATGGCGCGTATTTCGGACGACCTGCAAGACACCATCATGAAGGTGCGCATGGTGCCGGTTTCCTCGGTGTTCTCGCGCTTCCCGCGCCTTGTGCGCGACCTGTCGCGCAAGAGCGGCAAGGAAGTGGACCTGATCCTGGAAGGCGAGGAAACGGAACTGGACAAGAGCGTTGTGGAAGTCATCGGCGACCCGCTGGTGCACCTCATCCGCAACGCGGTGGACCACGGCGTGGAGTCCGAGGACGAGCGCGTGGCCAAGGGCAAGAAGGGCAAGGGCAAGGTGACCCTGCGCGCCTACCACAAGGGCAACTCCGTCGCCATCGAGATCGAGGACGACGGCAAGGGCATCGACCCGGAAAAGATGCGCGAAGTTGCCGTGCGCAAGGGCATAATCAGCCCCGACGAAGCGAAAGCCATGGACGACCGCGAAGCCATGGAACTCATCTTCGCCCCCGGTTTCTCCTCGGCAGAGAAGATCACTGACATCTCCGGGCGTGGCGTGGGCATGGACGTGGTGCGTACCAACATCAAGAACCTGAAGGGCAGCGTCAGCATCCATTCGGAAATCGGCAAGGGCACCCGCTTCACCCTGTCCCTGCCGCTGACCCTGGCCATCATCGACGCGCTGATGGTCAACGTGGCGGGCGAGATGTACGCCATCCCGCTGGACGCCGTGTCCGAAACCACCAAGATCGAGGCGCGCCGCCTGACCGACGTCAAGGGCCGCAAGGCCGTGACCCTGCGCGGCGAAGTGCTGGGCATCGCCTCGCTGTCCGAACTGCTGGGTCTGCCCAAGGGCGACAAGCAGGACGTGCTGTCCGTGGTGGTCATCCACGACAACGATCGGCGCCTGGGCCTGGTGGTGGACCGTCTGCTGGAACGGCAGGAAATCGTCATCAAGCCCCTGGGCGCCTACCTTGGCGACCTGAAGGGCATCTCCGGCGCGACCATCATGGGCGACGGCAGCGTCATCCTGATCCTGGATCCGCACGAGGTGTACATGATGGCTACTTCAAAGGCCATCTAGGTTTCATCCAGCCTTTGCCACAAAAGCAGAACGCCCCCGTCCGGCAGCACCGGGCGGGGGCGTTTGTCTTTGAGATCAAGCGGATGCGTTAGGGGCTGTTTCCAAATTAGGATTTCCGTTCGCTGGCAAGGAAGACAAGCCTGCCATGAGGGAATATCTCTTCGGTATTTGACTGAGCCTTAGCCGTTAGGTGAGTTTGCGAACCTTACGGATAAGGACAGCAGCGCAATGGCAGCCGAAGTTTGACCGCGTTGCGCTTGATGCCCGTAAGACTCGCAGTTCGCCTAACGGGCACGCCACGCGCCCTTGGGGTCGGTCAGCCAACGGGCGAAAGGACAATCTGGAAGCAGCCCCTACATGGGCGCGTGCAGCCGCACCACGTAGGCCAAGGTGCTGGCCTCGCAGCCGCAGGCCACCATCAGCAGCATCAGCGCGGTCACGATGCCCACCTTGTGGCGCAGCGGCGTGGCGGAACGGATCACCGTGCCCCACAGGCCGCAGGCGGCCAGCGGCAGCACCAGCGTGCCGACCAGGGGCAGCAGCGGGGGCAGGGCGGTCAGGTCCGGGCTGGTCAGCGTGGCGGCGCGGTACAGCACGTACACGCCCACTGGCAGGGCGCACAAGGTGCCGCCCAGTGCCCAGCGGGCGCTTACACCCAGGGCGTAGTTGTAATAGTCGCGGCCAAAGTCGTCCTTGTCGCGGCGGGTCAGCAGCCAGGCCAGGCACAGCGCCCCGGCGGCACCGGCCGCCACGAAGGCCGACTGCCCCAGCACCGGCCACAGCAGCGAATCCGCAGGGGCGGCGATGAGGGCGTTCATGGTGTCGGCGGGGGATGCGGCGGAAGGAAGGGGATGTCCCGGCAGCAGCAAGGCGCGGGAAAGGGCGAAGCCGGTCACCGTGGCTTCCAGCCCGCCGATGCCGGCGGCCAGGCCCACGAAGCGGTGCATGACCGAACCCCGGATGTGCCGCCAGCCGAACAGGTAGATGCCCGCGCAGGCCAGCGTGCCCGCCAGCAGGGCGGGCGGGGCCAGCAGGGGCACGCGGAACGGCCCTTCCATCAGGTCGGGCTGCATCTGTATCATGCGTATCAGGACGGCCACGGCCACCGCCAGCAGCACGGCGGCGGACAGGGTAGCCAGCAGGGCGCCCTGGCGGGCCAGCTTGTCGGGAAAGGCGGTGCGCTTGACCACGGACATGCGCTGCCAGGCCAGGCACAGGAACGGCAAGCCCGTCACGCCCAGCAGCAGGCAGGCCAGAATGCCGCCCGGCAGTGCCAGCGACCAGACGGCGGCATCGGGAAACAGGATCATTCGTTACAGCTCCGTTGGGGTGATGCGGTGGCGCGCAAGGGCGTTGTCGCATCGGTCTTGTGCCCCAAAACAGCTTGGGGCGCAAGGGCGCGGGCCAATGCGCCAGTCCGTTGCCGCCTCGGGCGGCGGGGCATTGCCGCCAGCACGGGCGATTCCGCGCGGTGCCCGTCCGGAGCGCGGGGGCGCGTCGATTTCCTTGAAAAAATGGCGGGCATCGCCTATGCAGGGTAAAGTTCCGTCAACGTACACGGCCAGTTCGGAGATTCCTCATGCAGCATCGGCGGCTTCGCGCATCGGCGGCATTGCTTGTTCCGGCCCTTCTTTTCGCCATGGTCCTGTGCTCCGGCTGCGCCGGACAGGGCGCGGCGCAGGGCAGCACCGAATGGCGGCTGCGCATGCTGGAGGAGAAGTACCTTTCTTATGAAGAGGCCCGCAAGGCCCGGGACGGCTCTGTGGACGAGCGCCTGCGGGCGCTTGAGGAAAAGCAGGCCGCCCTGTCCGCCCGCGTGGACGGCGACCGCGAATCCGACGGCCGCAGGCTGGACGCGTTGGAAGGCGCACTGGTGAGCGGACGGGGGGCTTCTCCTGCATCCACTGCGGCATCGGCCCAGGCTTCAACCGTGGCATCGTCGGGCGATGCTCCGGCGGTACCGGCAGTCGATGCTGACGACCTGGGCAAGGGCGGACGCCGCATCCAGCCGGAACCCGCCAGGGTCGCTTCCAAAACCGCGCAAAAGCCGGAGCCAAAGCCCGCCAAGGGCGTCTCGGACAAGGCCGCCTACGAGTCCGCCCTGAACCTGCTGCAACGCGGCAAGACCGACGAGGCCCGCGTGCGTTTTGATGGTTTTCTGAGCGATTACCCCAACAGCGCGTTGGTGCCCAACGCCCTGTACTGGAAGGGCGAGGCCCTGTACGCCCAGCGCCGCTACGCCGACGCCATCGTGGCCTTCAAGGAGGTCACCGCGCGCTTCCCCAGGCATCACAAGGCGGCGGATTCGCTGCTCAAGATCGCGCTGGCCTACAAGCAGTTGGGGGATGACGAGAACGTGCGCTTTCACCTGAAGGCGCTGCGCGAAGACCACCCCGATTCCCCGGCCGCCAAGCTGGCCCGGCAGCGCTTCCCCAACGGGTAAGCTGCCCGCGCCCTGTCATGGCTTCCCAGCCGCCCGCCCCCTTACGCCCGGATAGCGCAGGCTTCCGCACGATGCCGCCCGGCCCCGCCGCGCTGCCAGCCTTTGCCGACCTGGATGCGAAGGGCCGCGCCGAATTGTGGGCTGCCCTGGCCTTGCGCTACAGCCCCGGCATCGGACCGCGCACGGTGCGTCGTCTGCTGGCGGGGCT
>NZ_VRYY01000243.1 GCF_015731765.1 Nitratidesulfovibrio oxamicus | reverse complement strand
CGTCGCGCCGGGCTGTGCTGCAAGGCGAAGTTGCCGCGGCCAGGGCAGATGCGCAGGCGCGCGCCGCCCGGCTGGCCACGGCTGTGGCCGAGATCGACGGTCGGTTGGCTGCGGGGCAACCCCTCATTCCGTAGGGCGGACGGAACCGGGGCCGCGTCGGCTGGCCCAGTGCCGATTGCAAAAGGAAACGGGGCGGAAACCATGCTGGTTTCCGCCCCGTTGTCATTCGGTGTGCTTGTGAGTGCGCCGGGCGCGTCTGGAAAGGCCGGTGCGGGGCAGGCCCGCTCCGGCATCCACGTGGCTGTTACGCCTTCAGGATGGCCCTGGCGAACTCGTCCTGCACGTCGGTGATGAACGGAATGCCGGTTTCGCGCTCGGTCTCGCGGTTGCCCGAGGCAATGTCCTCGCGGCGGATCTGGTCCAGCGAGAAGCGGCGGGCACCGGCCATCAGCTGCTGCACGCCCGCGCCCAGCTTGTCCAGCATGGTCCACATGGCAATGGCGCCGTAGGGCAGGTCCTTCATGGCCTCGCGGCCGATCTTTGCCTGCACGTCATGGTACCCGGCGAAGATTTCTTCCGCCGTGCTGCCGTGCTCTGCCACGGTCTTGGGCAGGGTGTCCCAGTTTCCGCTGATGCGGGCGCGGTTTTCCGGCTTCAGCACGCCTTCGATGTTGGAGCCGAGGAAGCCGGGAATCATCATGGCCCGGCCCATGCAGATCATCTTCGTGTAGGGCGCGCCAAGGGCCAGCGCCTTGAATATCTGGCTGGGCTTGGCAAAGCCGCCCGCGAAGGACATGTCCACCACCCGGCGACCGCTGGCGGCCAGCAGGGCCGCGTATTCGGCGGCCTTGGCGTGCAGCAGGATGGAGGGCACGCCCCAGGTTTCCATCATGTCCCACGGGCTCATGCCGGTGCCGCCGCCAGCGCCGTCGATGGTCAGCAGGTCCAGTTCGCACTCGGAGGCCAGGCGGATGGACATGGCCAGCGCCTCCATGCCGTAGGCGCCGGTTTTCAGCGAGATGCGGCCAAAGCCCAGCGAGCGCAGGTAGGCCACCTGGGTCATGAAGTTCTCGCGCACCTGCTCATAGCCTGAAAGGTCGGTGTAGCCCAGGCGGCTGTGCCGGGCGAAGCCCTTCACCGCGCCGGTGCGGTAGCCTTCCTGCACTTCGGGCCGGGTGGGGTCGGGGTCCACCAGGTAGCCACGCTGCTTCAGGAACTGGGCGTACTCCAGGCTCTTCACCTCGATTTCGCCGCCGATGTCCTTGGCGCCCTGGCCCCACTTCAGCTCGATGATCACCTTGTCACCGTACTTGCCCGCCACGTATTCGGCCACGCCGTTGCGGGTGTCCTCCACGTTCAGCTGCACGATGATGGCGCCGTGCCCGTCATAGTAGCGCAGGTAGTTGTCGATGCGACGTTCCAGTTCGGGGGCCTTGGTGATGCGCCCGTTTTCCAGCACTGCCTCGCGGTCGATGCCCACCACGTTTTCGCCCACCACGATGGGCACGCCACAGATGGCGCAGCCGGTGGCAAAGGCGTCCCAGTACTTGGCGGCCACGAAGGTGGAGCCCAGCGCGCCGGTCATCAGCGGGTAGCGGCAGGTGGTCTTGTGCTGCGCGCCGAAGGAGGCGGCAAGGGAAACATCGGTGAACAGGGCATCGCCGGTGGCGGCCTTTTCGCCCGCGCCGCAGGCCCCGTAGTTGTAGCCCTGGATGCGCAGCGAGTTGTACGATACGCCCACATGGGTGGTGTTGCCGCTGCCCGCGGTAACGATGCCGAAGTCGCGCGGGTACAGGGTTTCGCGGCCCTTCATGCACGAAAGCCAGGTTTCGCACTTGCCCATGCAGTCGGCGCGGCACAGGGTGCACAAGCCGGATTCCGCCGTGTTGCCGCGGTTGGTGGTGCCAAGGACGTCATTGCTCTTGAGCCACTGGGACATGCTGCCTTCCTCCGGGATGGTCCATGATATTCCAAATGATGGAAAATGGGGCATACCGTCCGGAACCGGGCAAGGCAACGCGGGCATGCATGATCGCGCGCATGGTATGCGCAAGGTGTTTATGGGTGATGTGCGATGGAGGTGGGCTGGTGGGATGCGTGTCCATGCAATGGCAGCGCAGGCGCACGACAGGTGCGGTGGAATGGGACGTACCTTTCGTGCACGGGCATGATGTGACATGCAGTGCGAAGATGCGCCGTGTTCCCGTCGCGCTGGTGATAGTGGACATGAAGGGTGACTGCAGTGATGTGTGCGCCGGTATATCCGAGAGCGTGCACGTGAATGCATGTTTTTTACAATTTCGCGAAGCTACATTTTTGTCGCAAAAAAGTTTCAGGTGTGACGTTTTTGTAGCGAAATATTGATAGCGCGCACAATCGTGCCCGGTATCTGCCATTTGCGGGGGGTGATCCGCGGCTGCCAGCATGCAACCTGGACGAGACTTGAATATTACGGAAATGTGTAAAACAGAAAAAATGCGAGGCTCCGGCGAGGCTGGCCGGCTTGCGCAAGAGGAGAGGCGGCATGAAATCGTGGCGCAAGGAATTGTGGTTCAACGTGCCCACCCGGCGGGCGTTCATCAACATCACCCCGCAGGTGGACGCGGAACTGGCGGCCAGCGGCATCCGCGAGGGGCTGTGCCTGGTCAATGCCATGCACATCACGGCCAGCGTGTTCATCAATGACGACGAAAGCGGCCTGCACCACGACTACGAACAGTGGCTGGAGCGGCTGGCCCCGCACGAGCCGGTGCGCCAGTACCGCCACAACGTGGGCGAGGACAACGCCGACGCGCACATGAAGCGTCAGATCATGGGGCGCGAGGTGGTGGTGGCCGTGACCGAAGGCAAGTTGGACCTGGGTCCGTGGGAGCAGGTGTTTTACGGAGAGTTCGACGGGGGGCGGCGCAAGCGGGTGCTGGTGAAGATCGTCGGCGAATGACGCGGGCGTGTCAGTGAGCCGGGGAATCGGCGGGGAGATGCGGTGGCGGCTGGCGATGGCAACGGTGACAGCGGTGACTGCAACGAGTGCGACGACTGGCGGCGACTTGTCGCGGCGGACCTTCCGGAGGAAGGATCAGGGAAGCGTCAGCCAATAGTATCCCGCCCCCACAAGCGTGATGGACGCGGCGCGCAGGGCTTGGTTGACCACGATCAGCTCCGCCGCCAGCGCGGGCTTGAAGTACCCGGCATAGGACGGAAACTGGTGGCGGAAGGCCCGCATGGGCGTGGACAGCACGTTGCCCGCCAGAAGGGCCAGCACGATTTCGCGCTCGGTCAGTCCGCCGCCGCCCAGCACGGCCCCCGCGGCGGACACCGCCGCGCCGAACTCCGCCGCCAGATGCAGCAGCACGATGCCCAGCGCCTCTGGCCGCAGAAAGGACAGGGCGCCCATGTGCCGGGTCATCCACGCCTCTGCCAGTTCGAACCAGCCCGCCTGCTGCATGAAGTACATGGCCGCGTAGGTGGGCACGGTGAAAAAGATCACCCGGGGCATGCGCTTGCGAAAGCGCACCCAGGCCGTGCGCAGCCCGGCCCGCCAGCCTTTGGATTCGTGCCCGTTCAGACGGCAGGTGACGCACCCTTCGGGCAGCGGGGGCAGCAGCACCCGACCGCAGGCCACCGTCAGCGCGGTGCGCAGGAAGGCGGCCAGCAGCGTCAGTCCCACGTAGACCACGGCGGGAAAGCCCAGCACCGGCCAGGTGATGAAGAACAGCGTGGGCAGGTGGACGAAGTAGCTGGGCAGACTGTTGAACAGGTTGGCGAAGCGCAGTTCCCGCCGGGACAGTTCGCCCTTCTCGTAGCTTTCGGCCAGCAGCGAGTTGGACGCCACGGACGAGAAGAACGCCAGCGAGAACGAGGCCCCGGCCACGTCGCGCAGGTGCCCCAGGCGCACCAGCGGCGCGGCCAGGCGGGCCACTCCCCGCGTCCAGTTCAGTGCTTCGATGCAGTTGGCCACGAACAGCCCGACGGCCATGGACAGCACCAGCCGCAGCAGGGGGCGGCCAAGGCCGTCCCAGAGGTGCCAGATGGTCTGCGCGTCGGTCATGCGGTGCTCCGTGCGGGATGATGCGCGCCGGGCGGCGCGGCGCGCGGGGCTGTGGCCGCGCACGCATGAGGCATCAGGTAGTGGCGGGACCGGGGGGCGTCAAGCGCCGATGCCGGATCCTGAGCGTACGTCCGGATGCCGGCAAGGGTACGAGGGGGCCGGGAGGGACGCGGGAATGCCGGGAAGGATGCGTGAAACGGGCGCATGGCGGGGGCGCCGCAGCGACCGCGAACGGGCCGGAGCATGCGGAACTGCGTCACGCCGGATCGGGACAGGTCAGATCAGGCTGGACACGTTGTCGAGATAGCTGGAAAGTTCCAGTTGGGTGTCGGTGCTGAGGTCCGCGAACTTCAGCCCCAGCTGCATGCGGTTGCCGTCCATGGAAATGCTTTTCACCAGGCTCGAAAGGGTGGTCTGGGCCGCACCCTCCGCAGCAAAGAAACCGCACTGCAACACCAGCATGTCATCCACGGCGGTTTCGCGGAAGGGATCGTCGCGCTGCAATTCCAGCGAAACCTTGCAGCCGCCCTCGCTGAGGTCCAGCAGGATGCACTTGTACGTCCCGTGGCGGCCATGCACGGCGGCGGGCAACAGGCAGTTGACCCGGCGGTGCTGGCGCAGGTCCACCTGTTCCATGGAATCGGGGTAGTCCACGAACAGCAGGAAGCCCGGCTTGACGATGTGGTTCAGCACCTGGCTCTTGAACCCGAAGATGGTGCCCCCGGAGATGTAGCGCAGGGTCACCATCTCGCCGTTCAGCAGGCGCGCCCGGATGCCCGGTACCAGCGGCATTTTCAGGATCAGGTATTCGAAGTGCTGCAACCCCACCAGTTCGCTGGACAGGTTTTCCTTGGTGCCCGCGATGTTCAGCAACATGCGCGTGCCAAGGGGCAGGTCGAGGGCCTGGCCGTTGCGGGTGCGGGTGACCATGGGGCGCTCCGTGGCCCGTTCGACGGGGCGTTCGGTGATGGCGGTGCGGGGGGGCATGCGCGCTTCTAGCCGGATTTACCGAAAAAAAGAATGGGGGCGAACCCTACCGGGAACGCCCCGCCATCGAAAGCCGTGCCGCACGCCCGTGTGACGTGCTCCGATTTACCCCGGGTAGCCCGTGTCGGGCGGCAGCCCGCGCGACGATGCCTGCTTGCGGGCCAGCACGTCGCACCGTTCGTTTTCGGGGTGGCCGGAATGGCCGCGCACCCAGTGAAAGCGCACCTGATGCAGGTCCAGCAGGGGTTGCAGCCGTTCCCACAGGTCGCGGTTCTTCACCGGCTTCTTGTCGCTGGTCTTCCAGCCGTTGCGGCGCCAGCCCGCCAGCCACTTCTTTTCCACCGCGTTGCGCACGTACTGCGAGTCCGTGTACAGATCCACGCCGCACGGCTCATTGAGCAGGGCCAGCGCCTCGATCACCGCCAGGATTTCCATGCGGTTGTTGGTGGTAAGGGCAAAGCCCCCCGAAAGCTCGCGTTCGGAGCCGTTGCAGCGCAGTACGGCGGCCCAGCCGCCGGGGCCGGGGTTGCCGAGGCACGAGCCGTCGGTGAAGGCCTGGACGTTCTTCATGGTCATGGAATGGTCCGGTGATGGGGTTGCAGGTGATGCGGATGCGGGCCGGATAAGCCAGGTGAGGCCGGATCAGCCAGATGAGGCCGGATCAGCCAGATGAGGCCGGATAAGTCAGGCGAGGCCGGTTCAGGCGCCGCGCTGGCCGGGCTGCTGCGGGGCCGGGCCAGGTTCGCTGCCGGTCAGTTTTCGCCCAGTCTGTCCCACAGGTGTTTCAGGGTGCGCACCAGCCCCTCGGCCCACTGGCCGGAGGCCATGGCGGGGCGCAGCCAGTCGTTTTCCAGGGCCTGGGCCAGGGTTTCGCCGTAGGCCTTGCGCAGCAGCGGGGGCAGCTCCACTATGGCCTGCCCCTTGGCCGGGCACAGTCCCACGAACAGGGTCTGGGCGTCCAGCCTGGGCAGTTCCGGGGTATCGCGCCGGATGTGGATGAGCAGCTTTACCCCGTGCACCTCGCGGAAGGCGTCCACCAGTTCGCGCAGGGCCTTTTCCTGCGCGTCGGTCAGCAGTTCCGCCTCGTCCCATACCGCGGATGCGGCGCGCACGTCTGCCAGGCGGCGTTCGGTGTTGGCCCAGAAGGCCCATGCCGTCAATGCGAATACGGCGATGAGCAGCATGGTGCGCAGAAAGAACTGGCCCGGCGTGTCGGCGTTGACCAGCGGCAGGCGCGCCTCTGTGCGTTCGCGCTTGGGAAACCGGAGGAACATGGTTCCGGGGCCTCAGTCCGCCGTCGGGGCGGGGGCGTCCGCCATGCGGCGGATGGCGTCCACGTAGGCCAGGCGCAGGGCTTCCATGTAGGTCGTGTCGATGGGGCCCTTCCATGTGACGATTTCGGTGAAGCGTTTGGGAATGGTCACTTCCTCGGGGCGATAGCCGGTTTGCAGCTTCAGCCGCCAGCGCGCCGCCTGCACGGTGCGCAGGGCGTCTGGCATGCCGTCTGCCTCTGCCCGACAGCCGATGGCCGCCAGCGCCTCCTGCAGGCGCGGCATGGAATAGGCCTTGCGAGAGAACAGGCAGGCCACCATGCAGTTGATGGCGATGCGTTTCTGTTCGTCGTCGGCCAGGAAGGCCACGGCCTTGTCCACGTCCGCCGCGATTTCCTCGGGCGTGCGGAAGGTGCCCGGCTCGCGCGGGGGGACGGACTGGTCGAAGGAATAGCCGCCGCTGTCCAGGTGCGAATGGCGAAAGCCCAGCGCCTGCGCCACGAAGAACACCTCTCCCGTGGCATACCCCGCCATTTCCTGACCCAGCACGCATGAAAACTCTCGGCCTCCGTATGCGTCGGTGGCAGAGGGGGTGCCCCGGCCCAGGGTGCGCCAGAACTCGTTGGCGCCGTTGGCCAGGTGGTTCAGGCCGGTCATGTAGGCAGCCACGTTGCCGAAAGCCAGCGGGACGATGGTCTCGGCCTCTGTGATCACGCCGCGTTCCAGGGCTTCCGTGGCCCAGGCCAGGGCCACGCCCGCGCTCATGCAGTCCAGCCCCAGCTTTTCGGTATCGTCCAGCAGGGCCAGCACGTCGGAAGCGTTGGTCAGCCCCAGCATGGAACCCTGGGCGAAGATGGGTTCGTAGTCGTACGACACCTGCTTGTACAGGAACTCGTGGTCCCGCGCGAACTGCTGGCGCAACAGGCCGATGTGGATGCAGCCCACTGGGCAGCCCGCGCAGGCCGTCTGGCGCAACAACAGCTGTTCGGCGAAGCGTTCGCCGGAAATGCCGTCGATGGCCGGATCGGTGGTGGCTTGCAGGTTGCGCCACGGCAGGGCCTTCAGCTCGTTGAGCACCGAAAGGTTCTCCGCCGTGCCGAGGTCGTGGTACTTCTGCATCATGTCGGTGCCGGTGACGGCGCCGTAGATGTCCCGGAACAGTTTGGGGTAGTCCTTGCCTTCCGGCAGGGCGGCGCCGCCGTCCCCCAGCACCACGATGCCCTTGAGGTTCTTGGCGCCCATCACGGCACCAGCACCCAACCTGCCGAAATGGCGGAAGGAATCCACGTTGGCGCAGGCGAAGGCCACGCCCTTCTCGCCCGCCGGGCCGATGCGCACCGTGGAGCGGTGGCCGGAGCTGTCCTTGCCGAAGCGGCGCAGGTACTTGCCGGTGACGAACACGTCCTGGCCGCGCAGGTAGTGCACGTCGTGCACCTCCAGCCGGCGCGACCCCACCACCAGGCAGGACAGGGTGCGCGCCGCACCGGTGATCATCAGCGCGTCGTACCCGGCAAAGCGCAACGCCAGGGCCAGGCGGCCCCCGGCGTGGCTTTCGGCCCATTGTCCGTTGTAGGGCGAACGGAACCCGCACACCACCTTGCTCATGAGCGGGTAGTAGCCGGTCAGCGGGCCGATGGCGAAGATCAGCGGCTGGCGCGGGTCTTCGGCGGGTGCCCCGGGCAGGCCGTAGGCCTCGTACAGGGCGGCGGCCAGGCCGCTGCCGCCAAGGTGCAGGGGGCGTCCCTCGAACGGGATGATGCGCGAGGCCCCGGTGGCCAGGTCGACGTGCAGCACGCGCGAAGCGGTGGCGCTAGCGGGCATGGGGGGCCTCCCTTGCGGCGTCGGCGTCTGCCCCGGGGGCGGGCGCATCCGGCGTCTTGTCCGGGTTGGCCTGTTCCGGCGTATCCGGCGTATCCGGCGTATCCGGCGTATCGGGCAGATCGGCCAGTTCTATGCACGCATGCGGGCAGAAGGGCACGCAGCGCCCGCAGTGGATGCACACGTAGGGCAGCCCGGTTTCGCCGTCCAGGTGGATGGCGTCCACCGGGCAGGCGGCGGCACAGTTGCCGCACCGGATGCACAGGTCGCGGTTTACCTTCACCCCGCCGCCCTTGCGCTGGGCATAGGCCCCGGTGGGGCAGGCCAGGGCGCAGGGGGCGGGGTTGCAGGCCAGGCACAGGCGTGCCTCGAACCCTGTGGAAAGCCCGCCTGCGGAGGTGATGCGGATGCCCGCCGTGGCCCACGACAGGCGCTTGTGGACTAGGCGCGCGCAGGCAAGCGAACAGCCGTGGCAGCCGATGCAACGTTCCATGCGGCTGGCCTTGAGTATTTTCATGATGCATCTCCCCCGGCACTCCACCCATGCTGGCGGCATGCGGGCACGGGTGCGCCGGACGTTTGCGGCGGGGCTATGCCGTGGCGTCCCTGGCCGCGCGGGCCTCGGCTATCCAGGCAGTGAGCGGCGCTTCCACCAGAGTGCGGATTTCGGCCAGGCGCTCCGGCGTTTCCGCCTCGAAGCGCAGCACCAGCACCGGCTGGGTGTTGGATGCGCGCACCAGTGCCCAGCCGTCGGGCCAGGTGATGCGCGCGCCGTCGATCTCGTTGACGTCGTACAGCGCGCGGAAGTGTTCCTGCGCGCGGCGCACCACGGCGAATTTCAGTTCGTCCGGGCAGGACATGTGCAGTTCTGGCGTGGCGTGCGAGGGCGGCCAGCCGGGCAGCGCCGTCAGCGGCACGTCGGACGCGGACAGGATGCGCAGCAGCAGGGCGGCGGCGTAGATGGCGTCGTCGAAGCCGTACCACCCCTCGTTGAAGAACATGTGACCGCTCATCTCGCCCGCCAGCGGCGCGTTGACCTCCAGCATGCGGGCCTTCATCACCGAATGGCCGGTGATCCACATGGTGGGCTTGCCGCCGTGGGCCTCTATGTCGCGGAACAGGCGGTGCGAACACTTCACGTCGGCCATCACCTCGCCGCCGGGCACGCGGGCCAGCAGGTCGCGCGCGAAGAGCGAGAGCAACTCGTCGCCGAACAGCAGGCGGCCCTGCGCGTCCACCGCGCCCAGCCGGTCGGCGTCGCCGTCCAGGCCTATGCCCAGGTCCGCCCCTTCGCTGGCCACGCGGGCGATCAGGTCGCGCATGTTGGCTTCCACCACCGGGTCGGGGTGGTGGTTGGGAAAGGCCCCGTCCGGGTCGCAGTACTGTTCGATCACGTCCGCACCCAGGCGGCGCAGCAGGTCGGCGCACAGTTCGCCGCCCGCGCCGTTGCCGCCGTCCACCACCACCTTGAGGGGACCGCGGGCGCGCGGGGCCAGCTGCACCCGTTGCGTCACGGCTTCCATGTAGGCAGGCACGATGTCCATGGTGCAGCCCACGCCCTTGCCCGAGGCAAAGCGCCCGGCGGCGAATATCTCGTAGATGCGCCGGATTTCGGTGGTGTGGATGGTGGTCTGCCCGGCCCATACCTTGAAGCCGTTGTATTCCGGAGGGTTGTGGCTTGCGGTGATCATGATGCCACCCTGGCGCTCCAGGTGGCGCACGGCGAAGTACAACAGGGGGGTGGGCACCATGCCCACGCTGACCACATCGATGCCGCAGGCGATGAGTCCGGCGGTGAGCGCGTCGTGGTAGGCGGGGGAACTGTGGCGGCAGTCGTGGCCCACCACGGCTGCGCTGATGCCGCGTTCCAGCAGGTAGGTGCCGCAGGCGCGCCCCAGGCGCTCCACCCATTCGGCGTCGAAGTCGGCATCGACGATGCCGCGTATGTCATAGGCCCTGAACGGGCGGTCCGAAATTGGTTTCATGGCTGCTCCGGCAGGCGGGGTGGGGCGCTAAATCGGCGTCATGCCTTGACCGCTCTCCACATCTGCCCTATTTTTGAGGTATTATGAACTGGGATTGGGAAAAACTGCAAGAAAAACGGCAGCGGCACTCCGGGTGGCGCGGAGGCTCCGGCGGGTCCGGCGGCTCCGGCGACGGGGACGAAGGTGGTTCGGGCGGTTCCGGCGGCTCTGGAGGCCCCGGTGGCCCCGGCGGTTGGGACGACCCCTCCGGACCGGACTTCGAGAAGCTCGGCGAAACCTTCCGCAAGTTCCGCGAATACCCCTTCCCTGCGGGGAAGGTGGTGGCGCTCGTGTTCGTCCTTTTATGGGCGGCATCGGGCGTGTACATCGTCGAGCCGGACGAACTGGGGGTTGTGCTGCGTTTTGGCCGCTACGACCGCACAGTGGAATCCGGCCCGCACTACCACCTGCCGTTCCCCGTGGAATCGGTATACACCCCCAAGGTGACCCAGGTGCAGCGTGCCGAGGTGGGCTTTCGCTCGGTGGCGCAAGGCTCCTCGTTCCAGCAGGGGGGCGGGCGCATCGTGCCCGAGGAAGCCGCCATGCTCACGGGTGACGAGAACATCGTCAACGTGCAGTTCAGCATCCAGTACCAGATCAAGGACCCCGTCCAGTACCTGTTCAACGTCACCAACCCCACGGCGGTGGTGCGCAGCGCGGGCGAGGCCGCCATGCGCGAGGTCATCGGCAACAGCCGCATTGACGCCGCGCTTACCGACGGCAAGCAGCTCATCCAGAACGAGACGCTGACGCTGTTGCAGGATATCCTGGACATCTACCAGGTGGGCGTGCGCGTGCTGGCCGTGCAGATGCAGGACGTGCATCCGCCGAAAGAGGTCATCGACGCCTTCAAGGACGTGGCCAGTGCCCGCGAGGACAAGAGCCGCATCATCAACGAGGCCGAAGCCTACCAGAACGAAATTATCCCCCGCACCAGAGGTCTTGCCGCAGAGGTGATCAACCAGGCCGAGGCGTACCGTCAGGCACGCGTGCGCGAGGCGGAAGGCCAGGCCAGCCGCTTTCTGGCCGTGCTGAAGGAATACAACAAGGCCAAGGACGTGACCCGCAAGCGCCTGTACCTGGAGGCCATGGAAGAGGTGCTTTCCGCGCCCGGCATGGAAAAGATCGTCATTCCCGGCGAGGCGGGGGCGCGCATGCTGCCCTACCTGCCGCTGGACGGGGCACGGCCCCGTGGCGATGCGGGCGCGGCCCGCAAGGGGAGCGAATAGCATGGACCGTCGTACCATAACCGTGCTCATTGCCCTTGCTGCGCTGCTGGTCATGGGCAGCCAGTGCATGTACAGCGTGCACCAGACCCAGAAGGCCATCGTGCTGCAACTGGGCGAACCCGTGGGCGGCGTGGTGGCCCCGGGCCTGCACTTCAAGCTGCCGTTCGTCCAGAACGTGGTGTACTTCGACTCGCGCATCCTGGACTACGATGCCCGCTCGGCAGAGGCCCTGACCAGCGACAAGAAGGCCATCGTGCTGGACAACTACGCCCGCTGGCGCATCACCGACCCGCTGACCTTCTACCGCACCGTGCGCACCATTCCCGGCGCCCAGGCCCGCCTGGACGATACCGTGTATTCGCAGTTGCGCGTCTTTGTGGGGCGCAATACCCTGACCGAGGTGGTTTCGTCCAAGCGCGCCGAGATCATGGGCGCGGTGACGGCCCGCACCTCTGAACTGTTGCGCGAGTACGGCATGGAGATCATCGACGTGCGCATCAAGCGCACCGACCTGCCCACGGAGAACCAGCGCGCCATCTTCGGTCGCATGCGCGCCGAACGCGAGCGCCAGGCCAAGCAGTACCGCTCGGAAGGCCAGGAGGAATCGACCAAGATTCGCTCTACAGCCGACCGCGAGCGTACCGTGCTGATGGCCGAGGCCACCCGCAAGTCCGAGATACTGCGGGGCGAAGGCGATGCCGACGCCGCCCGGATATTCTCCGAGGCGCTTTCGCAGTCGCCGGAGTTCTACGACTTCCAGCGCAGTCTGGATGCCTACCGCAAGGTGTTCCGTGATAACACGCGTGTCATTCTCACCCCCAGCGATCCCTTCCTGAAACAGTTTCAGGGTCGGTAGTGTAACATTGTTACACCTTTGGCATGAGCAAGGTGTAACATGTTACGTGCCGTTGCCCTGATACCGGTAAGCGCGTTACGCTATACAAGCTGTTACCCCCGGAAATCATGAACTCTATCCGCTGGTGGTACCGTTCTTGTATTGCTTTGATGCGTAACGACCCGGAACGCGGTCGGCAGTGAGCGACGCAGCGTTGCCGATGTGGGTAGCCATTTGATGGCGAGCACCTGCATCATGGCATTGACGTGTCGCTCGTTCCGTGCGAGGCAGCACTGCAAAAGCGCGTCGCAGCCGCTTGAAAAGCGGGGCGCGCACGCACCGGGGACCGGTTTCCGCCGCGCCGGGTCGCGGCCGTGAGGCCCTAATTCTTGAATGGGAGAACACCGTGTCCACCTTTGAAGAAGTCTTTGAACGTATCAAACTGGCCACCAATACGCGTACGCAGGTGGAACTTGCCGAGGTGCTCGACATCCGGCAATCCAGCATTTCCGACGCCAAGCGCCGCAATTCGGTGCCCTCCGACTGGTACATGAAGCTGTTCGAGAAGTTCGGCCTGAACCCCGACTGGCTCAAGAAGGCTTCTGGCCCCATGTACCTGCGCACAGAGCAGGGCTACCAGCCCCTGGACGCCCCGGCGGCGGGCATGGTGCTGGAAGATCCGGCCCGCTACGGCGATCCAGATGCCAAGAGCAGCGTGGTGACCGTGCATTCCATGCACTGCGAGGTCACGGAGCAGGGCGGCAGCCCGCTGAAGGCCATTGGCAAGCTGTCCGTGCCGCAGTCGTACTCCGGCCCCTCCGTGCAGGTTGTGCGCATGGATGCCTCGAGCATGGAGCCGCTGGTGCGCAAGGGCGCCTACGTGGGCATCGATACGGCGCAGAAGAACGTGGTGTCCGGCGAGTTGTACGGTGTGTACGTTCCCTACGAGGGCGTGTCGCTGAAACGCATCTTCCTGGATGCGGAAAAGGCCCGTTTCGTGCTGCGTTCCGAAAATCCGGCCCATCCGGAACAATACCTGCCCGTGAACAAGCACGCGGAACGCATCGTGGGCCGTGTGGCCTGGGTGCTGCAACGCTTCTGATCGCCACATCCCGCGGCAGCGCGAAACCCGCGGGGCGAACATGACATGACCACGCCGAAAGGGCCGTGCCGTGAAAGCGGTGCGGCCCTTTCTTCCGGAATGGGGGAAAACCGGTACGGGGGGCGACGCGCCTGATGCCTTGCGTTGAGGGCGGAAACGAGTCATACGCTGGTATGTACATGCTCGGCCTGCCCAGGGGGATCGCCGCCGCCGTTGCAGTACAAGGTTTCGTCCCCGCACCCGCCGCAAACACCACACCGTCGCGGACAGCGCCCATGACGCAACAGCAGCTTCTTCCGGATTCGACCCGCCCTTCGGTGGTCATTGTCGACGACGAGCAGATCGTGGCGCTGGACATTCGGCGTACCCTGGAGCGTCTGGGGTATGCCGTGCCCGCCATGGCCGCCGACGGGGAAGAGGCCGTACGCATGGCAGGAGAACTGCGGCCCGATCTCGTGCTGATGGATATCCGCTTGCGCGGCCCCATGGACGGGATAGAGGCGGCGGGGCGCATCGCCGGTCAGTACGGGGTGCCCGTGGTGTTCCTGACGGCATTTTCCGATGCGGCCACCCTGGAGCGAGCCAAGTCATGCGGCCCGTTCGGCTTTCTGGTAAAGCCCTTCGAAGAGCGAGAGCTGCATTCCACCATCGAGGTGGCCCTGCTGAAGCACCGCGCCGTGCGCGACCTGGACGAGGCCCGGCGCACCGCAGAGAACGCCAGCATCGCCAAGAGCGCCTTTCTGGCGGGCATGAGCCACGAGATACGCAATTCGCTCAACGGCATCCTGGGCATGACCGACCTTGCGCTGGAATCGGCAGGGGACGAGGAACAGCGCGACCATCTGGTCACCGTGCTGGAATCTGCGGAAACGCTGCTGGTCCTGCTCAACGATGTACTGGACTTCTCCCGGCTGGAGGCACGGCAGATCCGCCTGGTGGAACGCCCTTTCGAGCCTGCCGCCGTGGTGCGCAAGGTGATGCGCTCGGTACAGTCGGAGGCGGCGCGGCGGGGCCTGGCCCTGTCGTGGCGGGTGGCGCCGGATATCCCCCCCGTGCTGGCGGGCGACCAGGTGCGGCTGACCCAGGTGCTGGCCAACCTTGTGGGCAACGCGGTGAAGTTCACCCATGCGGGTGTGGTCTCGGTGGAGGTTGCGCCGGTTCCATCGCCGCCGAGCCTGTTCGAGTCGCTGTTTCCGCCAGGGGAACCGGGCGGGGCCACCCTGCTGTTCACCGTGCGTGATACCGGCATCGGCATTGCCGAGGACCGGCTGGAATCCATTTTCGAACTGTACGCCCAGGCGTCCGACGACACCGGGGCCACGTATGGTGGTTCCGGCCTTGGCCTGTCCATCTGCCGCCAGTTGGTGGGCATGATGGGCGGCAGCATCTGGGCGCGCAGCACGCCGGGCGTGGGCAGTTCGTTTCATTTCACCTGCCGCCTGCGCTCCGCGCCCGCACCCCAGGCCGAGGCGGCGACGCAGTTGCGGAGGGCGATGCCCGATGCGCCTCCCGTGGCCGGGACGTTCAGTACGTCCGGTGCCCCTGCCCCGGGTGGGGACAAGCCGCACCCTGCGGCGGGGCGGGGGGCTGCGGCCATGCCCGGCGCGTTGGTCCGCCTGCTGGATGCGGTCTCACCGGCGCCGTCGCTTCAGCCGATGCCGCAGTCCGGACCGCAGTCCGGCGAATCAGCCGGGTTCGCCGCGCGGTCCGCGTGTCATTCCGCCACCCACCTTGCCGTACCCCGGCCCGGAGAACCGGCGGACTGTTCGCTGCACGTGCTGGTGGTCGATGACAGCGAGGTGGCCCGCACCATTGCCGCGCGCCTGCTGCAACGGCGCGGGCATACCTGCGCCACTGCCCAGGACGGCGTGGAGGCCCTGACCCGGCTTGCGGCGGAACGCTTCGACCTGGTGTTGCTGGACATGGAGATGCCGCGCATGAACGGGTTCGAAACCTTGCGCCGCATCCGCAATTCCATGCACCCCGGCGTCAGCCCGGCCCTGCCCGTGGTGGCCATGACGGCGCACGCCCTGTCAGGCGACCGCGACCGCATGCTGGCCGTCGGCATGGACGGCTATGTGGCCAAACCCATCCAGCCCGTCGCCTTTCACGAGGAAATCGAGCGGGTGGCGCGTCTGACCGGGCTTGCGCGGCAAGGCTGACCGGCCCCTCCCGCCCCCTCCCTCGCACGTTTCTCCCGCTTTCCGCGCCAGGTATTCCGCATTCCCCGGCTGGGAGCGCGTTCCCGTCACGATGATTTGCAGTGCATCCCGCATGCGCCACGCGTGTCTTCAGACGTGCATTCCGTGCGGAATCGCACTGTTTTGCCCTTGGGAATTAGCTTTTGACGCTGTGTGCGAAAAAGAACACTATGCGGCATCATCATGCACGCACCGGACGACCACGCGGCACAGCCCGTCTCATCCGAGGGGGACGACGCCTCTCGCACGCCGGACACGGCCCGCCTTGCATCCGCGTTTGCCGGGGCCGGCCTGCCCGGCGGGCTGACTGTTGCGGACCGGGTCATGCGTCTACCGCGCCGCCTGCCTTCGCCCGTGGCCGCACTGCTGTCCCAGATTGCCGATGTTCCCGGCGTACCGTACGCCGCGCCGAGGAATTCGTCCGATCCGGCCAGCCCCCTCGCGTCCGCGAGCCCCACAACATCCTCAACATCCTCAAGTCGTTCAGACGCCAGTGTCCAGCCGCGGCCCGAACCCACGCCCATGGGCGGCTTCAGCTATGCGGCATCGGTCATCATGCCCCAGACCGGCTGGCACGCATCGGAATTTCTGCCCCGCCTGGTGGGGGAACTCTCCTCGCCCGGCAACCTTTCCGTGCTCGAACGCGAGATGCACCGTCAGGCGACCGGTGCTCCCACCCCGTATTCCCTGTCCCTGCGCGGCGAAACCGGCACCCCGGTGGAACTGCTGGTCACTCCGCGCCCCCTTCGCAGCGTCGCGACCGGGGCAGAAGGCGAAGGCCCGGTGCTCTGCGCCACCCTGACGGCAACCCCTCTGCCCAGCCAGTCCAGCGAGGGGCCCGCTCCGGCATGGAGCGAACGGACCCGGCTGCTCAACCTGCTGGACAGGCTGCCCGCCTACGTGGTGCTGCTGGGGCCGGATTATTCCATCCGGTACGAAAACAGGGGCTTCCGCCAGTTGTTCGGCCCCGGCGTGGGCCGCCCCTGCTACGAGATTATCCGGGGCCAGAACCATCCCTGTGCGCTGTGCCCGCCCTTCGACGTGTTCGATTCGCGCACCCTGTGCGTGTGCGAGTGGGCCTGCCCGGAACGCCGCTCTGCCTTCCGCATCTATTCCTATCCCTTCGAGGACGTGGACGGCTCGCCCCTGGTACTCAAGCTGGGCATTGACATCACCTCCGGGGTGCGCGCTCAGGAAGCCCTGTCCATCAGCGAGGGGCGCTACCGTTCCATCACCGACAACCTGACCCTGGGCATTGCCGTGCTGGACCGGGCCCTGGGCATCACCGCCTCCAACCCGCGCCTGCGCGAATGGTTCGGAGATGCGGCGGCGCCCGGCGGGCTGCTGTGCCGCATGCTGGCCGAGCACTGCGGCGAGGACAATACCCGCTGCCCCGGCTGCGCCTGCCTGGCCACCTTCCGCGACGGGCAGACCCATGAATGGCGGCTGGAGACCACGGCCCGCTCCGGCGGCCGACGGTCGTACCGCCTGACGTCATGCCCCATTCTGGCGGGCGACGGTGGGGTGGATTCGGTCATCGTCATGCTGGAGGACGAGACGGACCGGCTGCGCGTGGAGGAACGACTGCAGCGCGCCCGCAAGCTGGAGGCCATGGGCACCCTGGCCACGGGCATTGCCCACGAGATCAACCAGCCCCTGTCGGCCCTGCAACTGTACGCGGGCAGCCTGGAGATGCTGGCGGAAAAGGACCGGGCTCCGGACCGCGAAACCCTGCTGGCCCGCCTTTCGCTGATCCTTGGCGAAACGGCGCGCATCCGCGACATCATCGACCACATGCGGGCGCTGGTGGCCCACGGCGACGCGGCCCTTTCGCCCACCCCGGTAGAGGCGGCGGTGGACCGGGCGCTGGGGCTGGTGGGGGCGCAACTGCGCGCCCACAGGGTGACCGTGGAGCGCGTGCTG
>NZ_VRYY01000231.1 GCF_015731765.1 Nitratidesulfovibrio oxamicus | reverse complement strand
GGCCGCCCGGCACCGCCGACACCGGGTGGCCGATCAGCCCCGCCCTGCTGCTGGCGTGCGCAGGGCCGGGCTTGCCGTGGCCTTTTTCTTCCCGGCCTGCGCCTTTCGGTCTTCCCGGCCTTTCCGGTTTCCTCCCGCTGCCGCGGGCTGGCGCGGCGTGAGCAGCCGACCGGCACGGCAACGCATCGTCCGGTTACGCGGTCCGCAAACGGGGCGCGAACCCTTGCACAGTGCGGTTTTGTTGACAAAACAGGCATTATGTGAAATGGCGGTGCAGTTGTTTTGCCCCGCCCGCACGGGGTGCGAGAGAACGAGACGGAGGAACCATGGCAAAGGAAGATGCCATCGAGGTTGACGGCGTTGTGCAGGAAGCCCTGCCCAACGCGATGTTCCGCGTGGAGCTCGAAAACGGCCACGAAGTGCTGGCCCACATCTCCGGCAAGATGCGCAAGTTCTACATCCGCATCCTGCCCGGCGATCGTGTGAAGGTAGAGCTTTCGCCGTACGACCTGACGCGTGGACGCATCACCTACCGCATGAAATAGCCTTCGTCCCGCGCCGCGCATTCGCGGCAATGGCCCCACTCTTCGCCGCAGCATGTCCCCGCATGGCCGGCAGGTGGGCGGTCCCCCCCTTCTGTTCCACCATCCCGTGCCTTGCCCGCCGTTTTCGCGTCCCGCGCGACAGTGGCGGGCTTGTTGCATCCGGCGGCACGCCGATGCGTGAGTGTGGCAGTGGGCCGATGCGACATTGCATCGTTTCGGCGCGGGCCGTCCGCCGCGCCAGCCAGCCTCGGCTTTCTCCTCCTGCTCCTGCCCCTGCGTCATCGCCCCTTGGGCGCGACCCGACGCAAGGGGGACGCCGCACGGCGTCCCCGTATGGCCCGGCCATGCCGGGATGCTGTCGCTTGAGCACTCTTTTGCTGTCACCCGTCCGCAACCGGCTCACCTTTCCGTTGCGGAACCCGGAGAAGGCTGCCGAAAGTCGCAGGTGGAGCAAGCGCGACCATCACGCGCCGCGCGGCTGTCCGCCCGGACCGTCTGCACCGCCTTGTTCCGGTGCAGACGGGCCGGATGCATCTGCAACGGGCGCGACGACAGCGGCCGCTTCCGGGGTAGCGGCTGCGGCGTGCATCGCCTTGGTCGTGGCGGCGTGCAGCACTGCCGGGGTGCCTTGGCCGTCGCCCGGTCCGTCACGATCCGAACCGTCGCCGTCCGCGCCCGTGCCTTCGTCTTCAGGCCGGGGGGAGAACAGCATCACGAAGAACGCGGCTCCGGTGCGGGTGGCGGCATCCAGAGGGCTTTCCACCCAGATGTCGCCGCCGTGGCTCATGACGATGCGGCGGCAGATGGCCAGGCCCAGCCCCGCGCTGCCGTTCTTGGTGCCGTCGCCGTCGCGGTCCAGGCGGTAGAATCGTTCGAAGATGCGGTCGCGGCTCTTTTCCGGAATGCCCGGCCCCTGGTCGCTCACGCACAGGGTCACCCTGCCGTCGGCGGCGGTGGCGGAAACGCTTACCCGCGTTTGCGGGGGGCTGTACTTGATGGCGTTGTCCAGCAGGTTGCGGAACACCTCCACCAGCCCGTCGCGGTCTGCCAGCACCACCAGCGGGCCTGCCCCCACACCGTTTTCCAGCGTGATGTCCTTGCGCGAGGCCACCGGTTCCAGTTCGCGCACGGTCTGACGCAGCACTTCCGCGGCATCCACGCCGGTCAGGGCCACCTTGTCGCCCTTGTGCTCCGAGCGGGCCAGCACCAGCAGGCTGTTGACCATCTTGGTCATGTGGTTGGCGTTCTTGAGGATGGTGCGCAGGAAGGCGGCCATCTGGTCGCGCGACGAGGGCGGGGCTTCCAGCAGCGTTTCTGCGTAGCCCTTGATGCTGGTGAGTGGGGTCTTGAGTTCGTGCGAGACGTTGGCCACGAAGTCGCGGCGGATGCGCTCCAGCTTTTCGCGCTCGCTGATGTCGTGGAACACCAGCACCATGCGCTGGCCCGAGGCGTCGCGGAAGGGCACCAGCGAAATCTCGAAGGCGCGGCCCTCGCCCAGGTCGGTCTGCATGCTGGTGCCGCGCGCGTTGGGCGAAATCAGCATTTCGTCTACCATGCGCTGCAGTTCCGGCTTCATGGTGGCTTCCAGCGGGGTGGCCCCCAGCTTGTTGCCGATGCCCGTGAACATGGCGGTAAGCGCGCGGTTCATGGATTCGATGCGCCCTGCGGCGTCCAGCACCATGACCCCTTCGTGCATGCCGTTGAACACTGCCTCCAGCCGCCCTTTCTGTTCATTCAGCTGGTGCAGGTGCTGTTCGATGTTGTGGGCCATGCCGTTGATGGCGTGGGCCAGGGGGCGCAGTTCGCGGCCCGGTATGTCGCGGATGCGGCGCCCGTATTCCCCCTGGCCGATGGCCTGGGCCGCCATGGCCATGGTTTCCATGCCGCGCAGCAGGGGCCGCGTGACCACCAGACCCAGCGCGCCGCTGGCCATGAGCGAGAACAGGAAGGCCCACACCAGCCCGTTTTCCATGCGGTCCAGCCGGTCGTGCACCACCGACAGGGGCAGGGCCAGGCGCAGGGTGCCGGGGTCCAGCCCGGCGATGCCGTCCACCTTGCGCGCGGCGTAGATCAGGTCCTTGCCCAGGGTGGCGCTGAAGCGCACGTCGGTGCCCAGAGCGCCGGTGCGGGCCTCCAGCACTTCCGGGCGGTTGGCGTGGTCCTCCAGCGTGGAGAGGCGTTCGAAGGGCACGTCGGAATCGGCCAGCACGTGGCCGTCCACGATGTAGGTGATGCGGGTGCCGGTGCGGCGCGAAAGTTCCGTGACCCAGCCGTTGAGGTGCCGGTATGACGGAAAGGGCGGATGCTCGCGCAGCAGCCAGTAGGTGGTGTCCACGTCTTCGGCTGCGCGGGCCTTGGCCTCCAGCAGCACGTCGCGGCGCAGGGTCTTGTCGAAATAGAGATAGGGCGGCAGCAGCGCCACGATCAGCAGCAGCCAGGTGCCCACGACGAGCCGTTTGCGCAGGGAGTACTGTTTCATCATCCTTGTCTCGCGCCGGTAGGTGTCGCGCCCGTCACACGGATGTTACAATTCGTCGAACGTGTGTCGGCGCCCTGCGGGCACGCCCTCCAGGGGCGGGCGCACGTACCCGCATGTCTGCATGCATACGCGCTATTTTGGCGCATTGCACGACGGAACGGGGGCAGCGGAAACGCGGCGCGCGCGGGGGGCCACCCGCACCAGGGCCTGCACCACCCCGGCCTGCTCCACCTAGCCCTGCACGGCGCGCAGGAACCCGTAGATTTCCGTGGGGTGACTTTCCACGCCGTTGGCCACGTAGCGGCGCACCACGGCCACCTGGTTGCCGCGCGGGGTGACGGATTCGTCCACCAGCAGCACAACGTGGTACGGGACTTCGGCCTGGGGCTGTTCCAGGGTCAGCCACCAGCCGCCTTCCTCGGTCGGTTCGCTGCGCAGGACGTAGTGGTCCGGCGGCTGGAAGGCGAAGGCCAGCATGGCCTTCAGGTCGTTGATGCAGAACCGGCCCCGCGCCCGCCCGGCCACGCCCAGGAATTCGCCCTGGGGCGACTGCACCACCAGCGGCAGGGCCAGCAGGTGGCGTGGCGGATCCTGCGGCGCGGGAAAGGCTGCTTCCGGAGCATCGGACACGCTGGATGGGGGGGCGGCCATGCCGCCGGGGAAAGGCACCACCCGACCACCGGGTGATGCGGACGAGCCGGATGATGCGGACGGGGCGCTATCGACGGTATCGGCGTCCGATGTGACGGCGGTGGGGGGCTCCGGCATCGCGGGTGCTGCCGGTGCGGTGGCGGCGGGTGCGCCACCCTCGGAACCGGCCACGGCTCCCAGCAGGGCCTCGAACCGCGCGGCCAGGGCCTGCGCTTCGTCCAGCCAGGCGGGGCGGCCCTGCAAGGCGGAC
>NZ_VRYY01000230.1 GCF_015731765.1 Nitratidesulfovibrio oxamicus | reverse complement strand
GACCCTGTCCGCCGGGGCGGCCTGCCGGGGGAGCCTCCGGGCGACCCGGTCCGGCGACCCGGTCCGGCGGCCCGGTCCCGTGAACCATCCGGCCGAGAACGACATACATGGCAGGCGACGCCCCGCCGCACGGCGCGGGCTTCGGGAGCAGGGAGCACATGCGGATTACCAAATTCGCCATTCCGGAGATCATCTTCGGCCATGGCAGCCTTGACCATCTTGCGCCGTGTGCCCGCAGGCTGGGTGCCTCGCGCGTGTTGCTGGTCAGCGACAAGGGCCTGGAATCCAGCGGCTGGGTGGAGCGGGTCATGGACATCCTGAGCGGCAACGGCCTTGAATGGGTGTACTTTGCCGATTGCAGTTCCAACCCGCGCGACCATCAGGTGCACCAGGGCGCACAGATATACCTTGAGGAACGCGCCGACGTGGTCATCGCCCTTGGCGGCGGCAGCCCCATGGACACGGCCAAGGGCATCGGCACCATCGTCGGCAACGGCGGACGCATCAGCGACTACGAGGGCGCCAACAAGATCATGCGGCCCCTGCCGCCCATGATCTTTCTGCCCACCACGGCGGGCAGCGGGTCGGACATCTCGCAGTTCTGCATCATCACCGACGTTGCGCGCCGCCTGAAGATGTCCATCATCAGCCGCTCGCTGGTGCCCAACGTGTCCATCATCGACCCGCAGGTGCTGCTGACCAAGAGCGAGGAACTGATCGTCGCCTCGGCCATCGACGCCTTTGCCCATGCCGTGGAGTCGTACCTGTCGCTGCTGGCCTCGCCGTTCACCGACCATCAGGCCCTGCGCGCCATGGAACTGATCATGGCCAACCTGATGCCGGCAGTGGAACGGCGCGACCCGCAGGCGCTGGAGCAGCTCAGCATCGCCAGCACGGCGGCGGGCATGTCGTTCAGCAACGCGGGGCTCGGCATCGGCCATTCGCTGGCCCATTCGCTGGGGGGCATGTTCGACGTGTTGCACGGGCTGGTGCACCCGGTGCTGTTGCCGCACGTGATGCGTTACAACCTGCCGGTGAGCGTGGACCGCCTTGCGGCCATCGGGCGCATCGTGGTGGGGCCGCGCATGGCCAGCGCGGAAAGCATTGCCCGCGCTGGCATAGAGCGGCTGGGTGAGTTCTTTGCCGGGCTGGGCGTGCCGGTGCGGCTGGGGCAACTGCTGCCCGACAGGTCCGCGCTGGAAACCATCGCCCGTACGGCGGTGCACGACGCCTGCACCCTGACCAACCCGCGCGCGGTCACCTGGCAGGACTTGCTGGCCATCTGCGAAGAGGCGTGGTGACATGACGCAGGGAACCAGCCTTGACGATCTCATCGGCATAGAACACAGCAAGCTGGGCTTCTTTCAGGAACTGCGTCAGACCATCGAGCAGTTGAAGGCCGCGCACCGCGATTCGGAGCGCAACCGTCTGGAGATAGAAGCCATCCTGGACGGTATCACCGACCTGATGATGGTGCTTTCCAAGGACTTGCGCATCATCGCCGTGAACCATGTGTTCTACGACATTCTGGGCGTGCGCGACCCGGAAGGCCGCTACTGCTACGAAATCTTTCGCCAGCAGGACCACCCCTGCCCGGAATGCCCGGCGCACCGTTCGTTCGTCACCGACGAGGTGTGCCGCGAAACGTCCATCTTCCGCATCAATGGCCGCAAGCTGCAGTTCGAGATGGTGGCCTCGCCCATCAAGGATCCGGCCACGCAGGACCGCCAGATTCTCATCTTCAAGCGTGACGTGACCCTGGAAAAGGAATTCCAGGCCAAGTTCCACCAGGCCGAGAAAATGGCCACCGTGGGCATGCTGGCCGCCGGGGTGGCGCACGAGGTGAACAATCCGCTCACGGCCATCCACGGCTTTGCGGAGGGCATCCTGCGCCGGGTGGAACGGCTGCGCGGCATCGTGGACCCGGAAATGCACGCCGACCTCGCGGACTATGCCGGGACCATTCTGGGCGAATGCGGCCGCTGCCAGGAGATCGTGCATTCGCTGCTGACCTTCAGCAGGCCGCATTCCTCGGAGTTCTCGCCCGTGAACCTGAACGTGGTGGTGGGCGATACCCTGAAGCTGCTGCACAACCACCTGAAGCAGCCCAAGTACCGTCGCGTGCGCATCGACGCCCGGCTGTGCCCCACGGCGCCGGTGGTGTTGGGGTGCGAGGCGCAGTTGAAGCAGGTGATGCTGAACCTGCTGGTGAACGCGCTGGATGCCTTTGACGGTTCACCCGGGCCGGATGGCAAGGGCCAGGCCAGCTTCCCGACAGGGGACGCGGGCAGTGCCTGCGGTGGCGCGGCAGGCGGTGCCGAAGAAATCCCCACCATGAACGGGGGGAAGGAACGCAACGGCGTCGATGCGGTCATCACCGTCACCCCGTTCCGGGACGGACGCCACGCGGGGTTCGTGGTGCACGACACGGGCTGCGGCATTCCGCCGGAGCATGTCGATTCGCTGTTCGAGCCGTTCTTCACCACCAAGCCGGTGGGGCGGGGCATCGGCATCGGGCTGTCCACCTGCTATACCATCGTCACGGAACACGGCGGCGACATCCGCGTGGAAAGCCGGATCGGCGAAGGCTCCACGTTCACCGTCACGCTGCCGCTTCCGCCGGAGTAACCGACGTGCGCACCACCTACACCGTGCTGGCCGTGGACGATGAACCGTCCATCGGCAAGCTGCTGGAAAAGGAGCTTTCCACCCCCACCCGCACCGTGCACGTGGCCACCTGCGCCCGGCAGGCGCGTGAGCGGCTGCGCCGCACCACGTACGAGGTGGTGGTGCTGGACATCCGCCTGCCGGATGCCGACGGCATCGAATTCATGGTGGAATTGCGGCAGCGATACCCGGATACCGAGGTCATCCTGATTACCGGGCATGGCAACATCGACAACGCTGTCGAGGCCATGAAGCTGGGCGCCTACGACTACATCACCAAGCCGTTCAACCTGACGGAACTGGAAGTGGTGGTGGAGCGCGCGTACCAACGGGCCTTTCTGCGCAACGAAAACCGCGCCCTGCGCCACGCGCGCGACGGGGCGCCCCCGGCTGTGACCCTGATCGGCAATTCGCAGAGCATCAAGGAGGTGCGCTACCTGATCGAAAAGGTGGCCCCCACCGACGTGCCCGTACTGATCACGGGCGACAGCGGGGCAGGCAAGGAAGTGGCCGCCCACGCCATCCAGTCGCTGGGCACCCGGGCGGACAAGCCGTTCATCATCAAGAATTGCGCAACGTTGCAGAAGGAACTGGCGCGCAGCGAGTTGTTCGGCCATGTGCGAGGATCGTTCACCGGCGCGCTGGAAAACCGCGACGGACTGATGGCCTTTGCCAACAAGGGCACGCTGTTTCTGGACGAGATAGGCGAACTGCCGGTGGAAGTGCAGGCATCGCTGCTGCGCGTGCTGGAAAACAAGACCTACCGCCGGGTGGGCGAGAAGGACCACCGCAGCTGCGACATCCGGCTCATCTTCGCCACCAACCGCTCACTGGCAGGCGAGGTGGAGGCCGGGCGCTTTCACGAGGCGCTGTACCACCGCATCAACGTGTTCAACATCGAAATGCCCCCCCTGCGCGAACGCAAGGAGGACATCCCCCTGCTGGCCGAATTCTTTCTGGCCCGCCTGGGCAACGGGCGCGACGACCTGCGCATTTCCGACCGGGCCATGGCCTGCCTGATGCAATATGGGTGGCCGGGCAACGTGCGCGAACTGCGCAACGTGCTGGAACGCAGCATCATCCTGGCTGAAAACAACCTGATCACCGAACACGCCCTGCCGCGCGAACTGGCCGGGCTTGCGGGGGGGATGGGCGGAACTGGCGGGGGTGCGAGCGCGGTCGGCTTGGGTGGGGGCGGCGTGCCGGGGCAGCATGGCGCGGGCGGCGAATCGCAGGGGCCGCTGACGCTGGAGGCCATGGAGCGCGAACACATCGCCCG
>NZ_VRYY01000229.1 GCF_015731765.1 Nitratidesulfovibrio oxamicus | reverse complement strand
CAGCCCGGCCACCATGGCGCGCAGGTCCGGGTCGTCCCCTTCGCGACCCGGGGTCACGCCACCGGGCACTACGAGAGTATGCGGGGCGCGGGCGTTCGGGCCGGCAACGGCTGCGTCGAAGGCCTCGGGCGTGGTGTCGGCCATCACGGCCAGTCCCGCCGACGATACCACCGGTCCCGTGGCCCGCGCCACGAAATGGCAACGGTACGGCGCGGGGCGGCCCTGCCGCTCGGCCAGCCGGGCCGCGCAGGAGAACACGTCGAGCGGACCGGCAAGGTCCAGCCCCACGAACCCGGGGTAGAGGGCAAACACGATGTGGCGCGCGCACTGCGGCATGGGAACCTCACGGGGGGGGATGACATGCAGGCGGACCGGGAAGGCCGACAAAAGGCGGCAATGGGCGAAAAGGGCGGCGGTCACCTGCTCCGGGCAGCCTATCGGCACTCCGCCATGGCGGCAATGCCCCGCAAGAAGCATTTCCTGCCAGACGCGGACACGGGGCATCCGCGCGCTGCGAAACCGGGGCATGCTGCGCTTCCTCCTTCCAGGAAGTCCGCGAGCCTCAGGCGCTACCGCCACCAGTGCCGCCAGACGCCCCATCGGTGGCAAACATCCGCACCGCCGCCTCGATCAGGCCGGGCTCCATGAAATCGGCGCTGCGCTCCAACTGCCGGGTTGCAGCCCGGCGCATGCCCGCCACGAAGGGCGCGGCCTCCGGGCCGTGCGCGGCGCTCAGGGCGTCGGCCACCGTGGGGCACAGGTAGTGTACGCACAGCGGCGACTTGAAGAGATGCAGCGTGCAACCGGTGGCCGTCAGGTACGGGCAGCCCCGCTCGCCCATGGGTGCGCCGTGGGCGTGATGGGCGCCCTCCTCGGCCTGAAGGCGGGCCAGCGCATCGCCCATGCGCAGGGCACGCCCTGTGGGCTGCTGCATCATGATGTCCGACAGGCTGAACACCACGTTGTGGCTGCGGTTGCAGCAGCCCAGCGGGGGGCGTTCGCAGCCGTCGCGGCAGATGCGCTTGGTGGCGCGGTCCTGCACCATGTCCAACTGGCGGGTGTACAGGGAATAGCCAACCAGCGCGCGGCGCAGGCCGTCGTCCATGCCGCGCGACGGGTTTGCGGAGCCTGAGGATCCCGTGCTCCCCGAGCGCCCCGAAGCGTCCCCGGCAAGCAGATGCGCGCTGAGCCGTGAGACATGGTGACGCACCGTGCGGGTGGAAAGCAGCGGGTGGTCGCGGCCGGCGAACAGGGCGACGTCATCCGCCACATGACGGCCCGCGGAGCGGTCTTCCCGCCCGGGCAGTGCCTCGAGCCAACCGTCGATGGGCATGGGGGGCACCTTTTGTGGTGGGCGGAATGCATGACACTCCGCCGAAAAATGCGGCAAACACGCCAGAAACGAACCACCCGCAGCGCAGAGGCACATGCCGACATGCACCGGCACGCATCAGCATCCACCGGGCAACCCGTCGACAGGGCATCGCCAATCGCACATCGCGGCGTGCGACACAACCTGTCCAAGGCCATCCGTTTTCGCATAGCACGCGGATTTCCGCATTGTACACCGCATTCGCAATGCAAAGTCGCACCAGTTGAACACGCCTGCCATCTTTCCGCATACCAAGCGCACACCTACACCATGACGTACTGCATTCTTCCACGAATGTGCCGCCACCCCATGCTGTTGCCGCCCAACGGGACAAACGCGAAGGGGGCATGGCCCAAAGGCCATGCCCCCACTGCTTTGCGCACCCGGCACTGCCGGAGCGGCCCCATCGTCCCTGCGGCCGGCACCCTGCGTCGGTCACGCCGCGCAACCGCCGGACGATACGGCTAGAACTCGTATACCAGATTGAAGGTCAGCTTCTTGGCGGCGTTCAGGTCTTCGCCGTCGGCGCCCCAGACATCTTCGTCCAGGTCCAGGCGGATGTAGCCCATTTCAAGGATGAAGGTGAGGTTTTCGTAAATCTGGTAGGTGTGGTCGAAGTTCACTTCCCAGGCGCTGTCCTTGTCGGTCAGGAACACGCCGCCCTGTGTCGGGGCCAGCACGCCAGCCAGACCGGTGGTATCCTTCACCAGTTCGGAATCATTGGTGCCGCGCATGTAGGCCACGCGGACGAGATGCGACAGGTTTTCGACGAACGAGATATCCGCCACCTGCACGCCGATGCCCCACAGGCCCGCGCCGTTGAGGGCAAACTGGCTGTCCTGGTTGAAGACGGAACCGGGGAAACCGAAGCTGGTGGGCGCCCAGGCGTTGGGCGACACCGAAGGCATGCGCTCGGAGCCGTTGTCGATGTCGTCGTCTTCACCGCTGCCGTACCAGGCGAACACGCCGGGGGTGGCCGACTCCATCTTGTATTCGACCATGGCCGAAACCAGCCAGCCTTCGCGGGTGGCGTAGTCTTCGTCGGCGTCCTTGTTGCCGTAGGTGAAGTCCATCTTCACGGCAAAGGGGTCGAACATGGACAGTTCAAAGGCCACGCCGCCCCACCAGGCATTGTGGATGGTGGTGTCGTCGCCAGCCATGCCGGTGCGTTCACCCAGGCTCTGCATGCCGTTCTGGAAGGTTTCCCACGATTCGGTGTCGGTGCCGTCCACGTCCTTGCCCACGGAGGCGTACAGGACGTACGGGGTCACGCTGACGCCGTCCAGGGTCACCGGCGCGGTCAGGCCGAACAGGTCCACTTCGTCGAAGTCGTTGCCGTCTGCGGCGGAGTTGCCGGAATTGTTGTCGTAGGGGCGCGCCCAGAAGGCGGTGAGGCCCACGTTTTCGTTGACGGCGTAGCTCAGCACCAGGGCCGCCACGTCTTCGTCGCTCAGCACCGGGTTGGCGCCAAAGGTGGCGCCGGGCATATCCATGCCCTGCAAGCCCATGCGCACCTGCAATTCGGTGTTGGGCACGGTCCAGTCGATGTACGACCGGCGCACCTTCACCGACCTGCCATCGGAACCCAGCGCGCCGTCCTCCGCACCCCAGGTGGTGGTGCCCATTTCCAGAAACACCACGCCCCGCAGCGATTCGCTGGCGATGATGTCGATCTGGGTGCGCAGCCGCTGGTGGGCCGCGAAATCGTCTTCGCTGTCGCCGCCCTCGCTGGCGGAACGGTAGTTCATGCCATCGGTCCACGAGAAGTCGAAGGCCCACTCGCCCTTGGCCTCGATGGTGGCGGCGCTTGCCGGCGACACCGCGCCGCACAGCAGCGCCGCGCCCAGCAGCAGCGTGATCAAACGTTTCATGCTTCCTCCTTCCTTGCAGGAATATGTACGGGCCGGACGGCAGTGGCGCCGCGCGGCCCAGTGCAACGCCGCGCCGCGCAGGGGTACGGCGGACGTTTCCGTGCTAGATACTGAAAACGATTTTCATAGTCAATATCATAAATGGAACATCCACGTTCCTCGCCAGCGCACCTTTCGCGCCTGTGCAGCCGCCCCACCAGCGAAGCCCTGCGCCAGACACATCGCCGGCGTCATGGGAACCATGCCGCACACGCCCGGGCCAACGCCCCTGGCGCATGTTTCTTCACGTCAACGACATCCCGACTTCGGCACACCCTTGAAACGCCCCGATTCAAATCGACACATCACCCGACACGCCACAGCATTCACCTCCTCCATGCTGTATCATGACACATCAAGCAACATGCATTCTCTACCACTGCGGTTTAATTTTAACTATACCATTGCGGTATACAATCAAATCTACCATGCAAGTAGACTACTATTTTTTGCTACACCACTTCCACGGTAGTCTTTCCTGTGCTACATACCCTTCAAACACATTCGCATTCGCGACGCCACAATACGGTGCAACGATCATTCTCCTGCGCTCTATGCAATAACGAAGAGCGCAGAACAGGAGGTTCGCATGTCCACACCCACCGCAACCCCGCAAGCGGCCCACGGCCAGCCGGAAGCGCCGCCCGCCGCGCACGCCGCAACGGGGCTTCCGCAGTCCGGCCCCGGCCAGTGGGAACCGGGC
>NZ_VRYY01000228.1 GCF_015731765.1 Nitratidesulfovibrio oxamicus | reverse complement strand
CGGCGTTCCGCGTGCTGGCCCTGCCCCGCGTGGGCAGGCCCGGCCCGGTGCGCAACGCCGGGGCACAGGCGGCGCACGGCCCCTTCCTGCTGTTCTGCGACCCGGACGACTACCTGGCTCCGGACTTTCTGCGCCTGACCCACGCGGCCCTGACGGAACCCTGCGGGCAGGGCGAAACACACGACATCACCAGCCCCGGCCCCCTTCCCGGCCCGCACATCGCCTGCGTGGACTACATCGAAGAATCGCCCGCCGGATCGCGGGTGGTGCGGGTGCCGGACTTTCATCCGGACCTGTTGCGCACCCAGAACCTGTTCCACACCACGTCACTGATGCGGCGCGAGGTCTGGCTGGCCAGCCGGGGCTTCCGCGCCGAAACGGCATACGAGGACTGGGACTTCTGGGTGCAGGCGGCCTTGGCGGGATTCGGCGTGGTGCGCGTGGCGCAGCCGCTGCTGCACTACGTGTTTCACGACGCCAACTACTCGCACGCGGCCCGCGCCGATGACGGCAGGGCCAAGGCGCGCATCGTGCGCGACAACCCGGCCTTCTTCGAGTCCGAGGTGCGGGCCTGGGCGCGGGCCCTGCTGCGCGGTGAGCCGTGGGCCGTTCCCTTCACGCGGGGGGTCATTCCCCGCGCCGCCGACATCCGCGCCCTGCGCGAACTGTTCGTGGCCCGCATGGGCGCGGCGCGGGCGGGGGAGATATTCTCCCGCGCGGGATTGTAGGCGCCAGTTGCCGCTGTGGTGTCACGCTCCAGTGAGGGCCGTCCGGATCGAGCGCAGATAGCGCATGGCTTCCTCATTGTCCGGGGCAAGCTCCAGTGCGCGGGTTATATGCTTCACGGTCGACTCACGCTGCCCATTGCGTGCGGCCAGCAGGCATTCAAGCATCTCCACCTCTACCCTTTCACCATATTTTTCCCGCATGTTGCACGCCATCTTGCGCGCATCCTCGGCCTCGCCCATGGCAACTAGCCTCTTGCCAATGGCAAAATCATATTCGCGCTCGTAATCGGTATTGAACACGGGGCGACCCCGCTCCACTTTCCAGCGCGTCTGCAATTGCCTTCCGGAAAAACTGCAAAAAGAACAGGCATCCAGAGGATAGCGCTTGCGCCACAGCAAAAAAGTGTGCGCTTCATAGTTGCGCAAATCGTACATCATGTGACGGCTTTCCCGAAAACCGCCAGGAACGGCACCATCAGGCGCAAGATGCAGGTAGGCCCCTGCCCCGCAGCGCCCCATGGTCATGTCCGGAAGCAGCGCCGTACACTGGCTGTTGCCGCAATAGGTTTCGACGTCCCTTGGCGATGCGGTGAACTCCAGTTTATTGAAAATGGATTTATCCGGAATTTCTATGATGATGCCCGGATTGAACTGCTTGATGAGCGAAGCGACACGGCGTATTTCCGCAATCCCGCCAAGGCGCTTTTCCACCGTGGGATACCGGGAAATCTTGAGCCATGAAACAATGCGCCAAAGGTCTGCATGGGCCTTCACCGCCTGCTCCGACAACCAAAACCCGTTGGTTGTCAGCATCAAAGGCTTCCTGTACCGCTCCAGAATCTTGTATGCAAAGCCATGCAAATTTTCGTGCAAAAACGGCTCACCACCCATCAACGATATGTTATCATACCTTACGTTATATCGCTTTAGAACATCAAGCCCATCGTAATACTCTTCCGGAGAGAACTCCCTTCTCGCTGAAAACGGAGAATAATTGTGGCACCATCTACAATTATTATTACAGTGGTCAACAACATGTATTTCTAACCAGCCGATGTTGTCCACACAACCTCCTTTCCACAAATGATGCAACGCGTCATAAATTCACTGCATGAACAGTGATATTCGGCGCTCCATACGCACACAGCCCCACCGGAAAAACGTGCCGCACAATTCGACAAACCGCACATTGCAGAAAATATGCCTTACCGTTGTCGGCTCAATTCGCCCAATTCTGCAAGACGACATTTCCGGCCCCACCCAGTGCCGAAGGGGGAGGCTTCGCCCGATCTCGGTGACGGAACCCGAGCCCGCGACAGAACTGCGCCCCCCTACTCCAGATCGTACTTCTTCAGCTTGTTGTGCAGGGTGGCGCGGGTGATGCCCAGGCGGCGTGCGGCCTCGCTCTTGTTGTCGCCGGTTTCGCGCAGGGTGGCGATGATGGCCCGGCGCTCCAGGTCCTCCAGCGACAGCCCGGCGTAGGGGGCCAACCCGTCGCCCTCGGCGGAGGCATTGCCTGCGCCTGCCCCGCCGCTTCCGCCCCCTCCAATGCTCCCGCTTCCCCCGCCCCCGAAGTGCAACGGCAACTCGCGCTCGGTCACGTAGTCGCCTGTGGCCAGGATCACCGCGCGCTCGATGGCGTTTTCCAGTTCACGCACGTTGCCCGGCCAGTCATGGCGCAGCAGCAGGTCCATGGCCTGCGGGGTGAACCCCTTGAGGTGCTTGCGGTTCTTTTCCGTGTACCGATCCAGGAAGAACGCGGCCAGCAGGGGCACGTCGCCCGCGCGCTCGCGCAGGGCAGGCACGTGCACGGCGATGACATTGAGTCGGTAGTACAAGTCCTCGCGGAACCGCCCCGCCGCCGCCTCTTCACGCAGGTCGCGGTTGGTGGCGGCGATGACCCGCACATCCACGGTAAGCGGGGTGTCGCTGCCCACCCGCTGCACCTCGCCCTCTTGCAGGGCGCGCAGCAGCTTTGCCTGCAACGTCAGGGGCATCTCGCCTATCTCGTCCAGGAACAGGGTGCCGCCGTCGGCCTGCACGAAGCGCCCCTCGCGCCGCCGGTCTGCCCCGGTGAAGGCCCCGCGCTCGTGGCCGAACAGTTCCGATTCCAGCAGGGTTTCGGTCAGCGCGGCGCAGTTCACGGTCACCAGCGGTTTCGCGGACCGGTGACTGGCGGTGTGCAGGGCGCGGGCCACCAGTTCCTTGCCGGTGCCCGATTCGCCGGTGATCAGCACGGTGGCCTCGGACGGGGCCACCGTGGCGATCATCTCCACCAGTTCGTGCATGGGCGCGCTGCGGCCAATGATGCCGTGCGGCGCGCCCGGCGCCCCTCCCTGCGACGACAGCCGCTCGCGCAGTTCGCGGTTTTCGCTGGCCAGACGGGTGTGGTCCAGCGCGCGCGCGAGGGTGTGGCGCAGCACGTCGAAATCCAGCGGCTTGGTCAGGTAGTCGTAGGCCCCTGTGCGCAGCGCCTCCACGGCGGTATCCACCGAGGAGAACGCGGTCATGATCAGCACCGGCGTGGCCGGGTTCCAGTCCAGGATGCGGTGCAGCGCCGCAATGCCGTCCATGCGGGCCATGCGCACGTCCATGAGCACGGCGTCCCAGGCGCGCTGGCGCACCTTTTCCACGGCGGATTCGCCGTCGTCGGCCTCTTCGGTGGCGTAGCCCCAGCCGCGCAGCATGGTGCGCAGCATGGAGCGGTGCGCCGCGTCGTCGTCCACTATGAGGATGGTGGCGGTGCTCATGGCGTGTCGTCCTTTGCGGGGTTGCCGGGTCGTGCGAACCCTGCGGAATCCATGGAATCGGCAGCGGGTGTCCCCGGAGTGGAGCCGGAAGGCGCGGCCGGATCGGTGGCGTCCGCCCCGGTGCTTGCCGCGTCCCGCGCGTGCTCCTGCCCCACCGCCTGTTCTGCGGGCAGCAGGAAGGTGACCTCCGTGCCCTGTCCGGGGGTTGAACGCAGCGACACCTCGCCGCCGTGGGCCTCCACGATCTTGTGCACTATGGCGAGGCCCAGGCCCGTACCCTGGCTTTTGGTGGTGAAATAGGGATCGAAGATGGTGGCCAGGTGCTCCGGCGCGATACCGGCGCCCGTGTCGCGCACCGATACCGCAATGCGGTTGCCCGGCGCGGCTGCCAGGCGCACGGCCAGTTCGCCGCCGCGCGGCATGGCCTCCAGCGCGTTCAGGAACACGTTGAGCAGCGCCTGCGAGAAGCGGTCCGGGTCCAGCATGGCGCGGGGCAGGGAACCGGGCACC
>NZ_VRYY01000227.1 GCF_015731765.1 Nitratidesulfovibrio oxamicus | reverse complement strand
CGCCGCGCCTTTGCTGGTCAGCCCTTCAGGGTGGCTGGCCCGCATGGTGCGGGCGCGCTTTCCCGACTTGCCGTGCAGCGTGGTGCCCAACGGCGTGGAACCGGCTGGCGGTCCCCCGCAGGCAGAGGCCCGTGCCGCGCTGGGCATTGCGCCCGATGCGCGGGTGGCCATTTTCGTGGCGCACGGGGGCAGGCAGGCCATGCTCAAGGGCGGGCACCGCTGGATGGCCCTGTGGAACGAGGTGAAGCGTGCCGTGCCCGCCGCCGTGGGGCTCATGGTTGGCGGCGACGCCGCGGAGCGCGACGGCGATCTGCTGCGTTGGCCCTACGTGGACCGCGCCATGCTGGATACCGTGCTGGCCGCGTCGGACGTGTTCGTGTACCCCACTCTGGCCGACAACCATGCCCTGGTGGTGCTGGAGGCCATGGCTGCAGGCGTGCCGGTGTGCTCCTTCCGCGTGGGCGGGTTGCCCGAACAGGTGGAGGACGGCGTTACCGGTGCCCTGGCCGACGAAGGCGACTGGGGCGGCCTGGCCGCCTCGGTGGCGGGCCTGCTGGAGCGCCCCCGCCTGGCCCGCACCTTGGGCCGGGCCGGACAGGATGCCTGGCGGACACGGTTTACCGTGGACCGGATGGTGGAAGACTACCTGAAGGTTTACGCCCGGCTGTAGCCGGAGGCCTTCCGGTCGGCCGCGCATTCCGTGCCGTCGCCATTCCGTGCTTGCTGCACTTTTTCGGAATGGCCTGCGGCTTCCGGCGTATGGGCTGCACGGTTGGGGCATGCCTCGCTGCCGTGCTCCCGTCTGTCTTCGGCGGCGCAGTCCCGTTCCCGTGCGGCGTTGCGCGCCGCCAGTTCGCGCAACGATTCGATGGCCAGCCGCGCCGTATTCCGGTCCCAAAGCATCCAGATATGGCTCACGGCGGGCGAGGCGCGCAGGGTCCAGCCGGGCGTGGTCACATGCAGCCCTTCCTGCGGCACCACCATGTTGTCGATGGGCGAATACAGGGCCACGCAGGGTACGTCGGACGGGGCCTCGGTGGCCTCCAGTTCGCGGATCAGCGCCCCCCGGAAGGCCAGGCTGCGAGCCAGCCGCCCCGCGCCCAGCCGCGCCAGCGTGCTGCCCTGGTGCGGCGTGCCCAGGGTTACGGCCCCGGCCACCAGTTGCTGGTTGGCCGAGTCGGCCAGCCAGCCCCGGATCAGCAACCCCCCCAGGCTGTGCCCCATGAGCAGGGGGCGTTCGTCAGGGTATGCGGCCAGCAGGTCGCGCACCGTTTCGTCCAGTTCGTCCACCAGCAGCCCGAACTCGGTATGCCAGCTGGAATAGCCGTGGCAGTACACCCGCGTGAAACCGGCCTGCATCAGCCAGCGCCGGTACAGGGTCCACGCCGTGACGTTGTGGTACAGACCGTGGATGAGCAGCACTGGCGGCAGCTTGGGACAAGGAGCGGCAACAGGCGCGCGTCCGGCGCATGGTGAGCCGTCGTGGTTGCCGACCTGTGGCGCGGCCCGACGCGGAAAGGGGCAGGGGCGGCAGCGCCGCCGGAACCACGGGCCGAACGGATAGAGAACCATCGCCAGTGCCACCCCGGCAACGCTGTAGGCCACGCCCCGCGCCACCAGAGCGGCAGGGGGCGTGGGGGCGGCGTCGCGACGGGCGGCGCGGAAGAACAGCAGGTAGCTGTTGATGGCGATGAGCAGGGCGATGATCAGGGAGATGCACAGCGGCACCAGCAGCAGGGACATGCACGGGCCTCGTCGGGAGGAATGCGGCGCGGGGAGGGCATGCGCCCGCCGCCGCGCCGGTTGTCTTGACGCGGCCAGAGTAGACAATTACTGTTCAGTGGACAAGCATGACCGGTCATTGCCCGGCACCGCCCGTCACGCCCCCTTGCCGTGCCACATCGGACAGGCACGGGGCCGGTCGGGCGTTCTGCGTACGGTCATCATGTCCACCGGTACGTCCGGCCTGGTTTTCCGGAACATTTGGCCTGACTGCCGTACTCCTGCGGCGCGAGGCCATACGGCGCGCCACAGGCGATTCATACCGCGTTTCCGCGGCGCTTTCTCCGGCCCCGTCCGCCTGCGCCGCCCACCCCTCCCGACACGCCATCCGTCACGAGGTCTTTTCGCCCCATGCCGATGTGTTTTTCTTCGCATAGCCGCATCGCGGCCCTTTGCGCCGCAGTCCGTACCCGTGCCCATGCCGCGCTTGCACTGCCCGCCTCCTGTGTCCTTGGCCTTGCTCTTGCCTTGGCCCTGGCGCTTCCCCCGGCGGTCCTGGCCTCCGACGACAGCGCAGACAAGGCCAGCGAAAAGGGCAACCTGCCCGAACCGGTGGAGGGCTCCGTCACCATGCTGCTGGGCGCCGTGAACGACCGCGGCGCAGCACCCGGCAAGGGCCTGGACCTTGCCGCGCTGAACACGCTGCTCGATTTTGCCATGCAGCCCGCCGCCGCCACCGAAAAGGCCCTGCCCGCCAAGCGCGACTCCGGTTTCGGCATCTTCTACCGCAACCAGATCAACGCCCCGCTGGAAAAGCTGCTGCGCTACTGCTACGACCCGGCCATTCCGCAAGAGGCGGTGTTTCCCGCATCCATCCGCAGCAGCCGCTGGCAGCCGGGCAGCGACATCATGAAGAACGGCCTGCGCCTGTGGGAGCGCGCCGCCGACCAGGGGCTGGCCGATGCGCCGCTGGTGCTGCACGGCGCCGAGCGCGAGGAAATCACCCCCGATACCTTCAGCGGGTGCTACTACGCCTACACCCTGAACCGCCTGTTGATTCTCACCCGGCACGAGGGGCGGGCGGTGCTGGTTTCCGTCTCGCGCCAGGCCGAACCTTCCACAGTGGGCCGCAAGGGCGCCATCGTGGGCAAGGACACCGACTGGGAATACGTCTACTCCGGCGTGCCCGGCGCCACCACGCGCGGCATCAGCTGGATGGACACCTACATGTACGATTCCGCCACCATCACCGTGTTCTTCGAGGAACAGCCCGGCGCCAAGGCCACCGGCTACGCCCTGTTCAAGTGGGTGAAGGCCGGGTGGGCCAACCTGAACGTGGTGCAGCGCAAGCACATCCGTTCCGGGGCGGAGCGTTTTCTGGCCGGCTTCCGGCAGGTGCTGGAATCGGACCGGCTGCCCCCCGCCGAAACCATTGCCGCGCGCACCGGCGAATTCGACGGCATGAACGAGGACGCCCTGCGCACGGCGCTGGCCGACTACAGCGTGCGACTGGCCGTGGTGGCCAAGGACGATTCCATTCTCTCTCGCGACGACTTCTGGAAGATCATCAAGGACGGTGCCTACGCCTCCCACCTGAGTCGCGAGGAACTGGTCAGCGCATTGCTCAAGCACTACATGAAGGAACGGCTGGGCAAGCCCGCTCTGGGTTCGTAGCCCGGCCCGTTTTCTCCACGCCATCCCCTCCATCTGCGGCAACGGCAACGCGCGGCGCAACGTCGCGCGTTGCCTCGTTTCCGGCGAGCGGCTATAGTGTGCCCAACGTGCGGAGCGGCCATGGCGTCCATCCCGTGCGCACCGTTTTCGTACCGCAACAGCAGGAACCGCATGTCTTCAGCCAGCGATTTTTCCTCCTCCCCCTTGGCGCGCCCCGGGGATTCTGCCAGCCCGGACAATTTCGAGCCTGACGATTTCGAGCCGGACGTGGCCGGGCCTGATATTGCCCATATGCTGGCCTCCATGCCTGGCATCATCCCTGTTGACGATGCCGCCTTTGCCGCCGCCTACGAGGCCACCGGCGACGTGGACCGCGCCCGGCTGAAGACCTGCATCGCCCGCCTGCATGTGCTGTACGGGGCCGCAGGGGGGGCTGGTGCGGGCGACCTGCGCGAGGAACGCACGGCCATGCGCTGGCGGCAGGGCTTCACCAGCCTGGAGCAGGTCTCTCCCTGCGCGTGGGCGCTGGTCTGCGTGGACGCGGTGTGGGCATCGGCCCCGCGTCTGCTGGCAGCCGTGCTGCCTGCGGTGTTCGCCGGG
>NZ_VRYY01000226.1 GCF_015731765.1 Nitratidesulfovibrio oxamicus | reverse complement strand
GGCGAAGCGGGCACCCCGCCCTTGGCGCCGGACGCGCCCGACCCAGCGGCCCTGCCCTGCAAGCCAGCGCCGGGCGTATCAGACGACAGGCCGGACGCCCCGCCTGCATCGGGCAAATCGCCGAAGTTCTCCGCCGCAAGGTCGGCCAGCGCCTTCAGGGCCTGCTCCGCGTCCGCCCCGATGGCCCGGAAAGTAATGGTTTCGCCGCCGCGCACGGCCAGCGTGGCGATGCGGTTCACCGAGCGGGCGGATACCACCCGCTCGCCGCGCGCCAGTTGCACGTCTGCCGAGAACGGTCCGAGCGCGGTGACGATGCGCGCGGCGGGTCGGGCATGCAGCCCAAGGCGATTGGGCACCATCAGGGTCAGTTCATGGCTGGCCGCCGGGGGGATGGCCCCGGCCACCCCGCCGCAATCCTGCGGCAGGGGCATGCCCAGCAGCTCGGCCTTTGCCGCCAGGGCGGACTGCGCCTCGCGCAGCACGGCATCAAGGTCCGCCCCGATGGAGGCCTGCACGGCGGCAGCCATGACGCCCTCCACCAGCGGGGCCGGGCACAACCGTACCTGCGCCGCCACCTCGGGCGGCAGCAGGTCCAGTGCCGTTTCCGCGCTCATCAGGGCGCTGCCAAGGTCCATCAGCACCAGCACGCCGTCGCCCTGCTGCACTGCTTCTATGGCGGCCATGACCCGCATGGGGTCGGTGCCGATGGGGTGTTCCGGGTCGTCGATGCCGCCCGCCACGGCCAAGGGCACGCGGCCCTGCGTCATCTGTTCCGCCAGTTCCTTCACGCCCTGCCCCAGCACGGCGCTGTGCGTGACGACCACGATGCCGACCATGGGCTACCCCCGCACCACGTCGCGCAGGGCGGTCAGCAGCAGCACCGTGGAGGTGGCCCCGGGATCCTGATGGCCGATGCTGCGCTCGCCAAGGTAGCTGGCGCGTCCCTTGCGGGCCTGCAACGGAATGGTGCCGCGCATGCCTTCTTCCGCCGCCGCCACGGCGGCATCCAGCCCGGCGAGCAGGTCGGCCCCGCCCGCCACGGCATCGCGGTAGGCGTCGATGGCGGGCTTCCAGGCGTCGAACATGGTCTTGTCGTGCAGCACGGGGCGCCCGCGCGAGACCACGCCCTCCACCCCGGCGTCCAGCAGGGCCTGGACGTCAGGGGCGTCCAGGGCGTCCTTGCCCGCCACGGCAAGCCCGGCCTTCATGAAAAAGGTGCCGTACAGGGGGCCGCTGGCCCCGCCCACGGTGGACAGCAGCACCATGCCGGTGTCCTTCAGAATTGCGCCGATGTCCTTGTCCGCGAAGGCGGGCAGCTTTTCCTGCACCTTGCTGAAGCCCCGGTCCATGTTGATGCCGTGGTCGGCGTCGCCGATGGCGGCGTCGAGATCGGTGAGATACGTGCGGTTGTCGCGCATGATGTCGCCGAGCTTGGCGAGCCATGTGAGGATGTGATCGCGGGTGATCTGCATGGGGCATCCTTGTGGAAATATGGTGGACGATGGCCGTGACGCGCCAGTGAAAATGGCGTGAACCGCCGTCCGCGTGTACGGATTCCGGTCCGGCGGACGACAGGCATGCCATCCGCCGGACCGGGATTCATGGTCGGTAAGGAAACTGTTCTGGTTGCGGTAGCGTCAGCTTTTGGTTTGGCTTGGGCTCGCAGCATTTCAACATGCGTTGCACTGAGTCCATCAACACTCTGCATGCGCTACGCCAAGGGCATCGGCGTTCGCTGTGCCACTGCACTTCGCGTGCGCTGCGCGGATTTTTGTTCTCTGCCGAGGAGAAGCGCCTTTTCATGAAGGGAGCGTACTCTTATCGTACGTGACCGCAATGAAAAGTTACTTCGACGAAGGCAGAGGGCAAAAGGACCGCAGCGCACCCGCCCCTAGCCCATGCGCAGGCCAGGGGAGATCGCCTTGGCATCCCAGAACTTCAGTATCTCGTCATCCACCTTCAGCAGGGTGATGGAAAAGCCCTGCATTTCCAGAGAGGTGATGTACGGGCCGATCAGGTTGCGCACGATGGAGATGCCGCGCGCCGAGCAGACTTCGGCCAGTTTGCGATACACGGCGTACAGTTCGCTGACCGGGGTGCCGCCCATGCTGTTGACAAAGGCGATGACCTTGTCGCCCCTGGCGAAGGGGGCATCGGTCAGGGTCTTGTCCACCCACTGGCCGCTGGCGCGGTCCAGTTCGCGCACGGTACGGGTGTAGGCCGGGTCGTCGATGATGGCGGTGGCCATGATCTGCACCAGTTCGTCCACGGTCTTCATGGGGGCGCGCTGGGTGCCCGGCTCGCCGTGGATGCCGATGCCGATCTCTATCTCGCTCTCTGCCAGTTCAAAGGTGGGCTTGCCTGCGGCGGGCACGGTGCACGGGGTCAGCGCCATGCCCATGGAACGGCCATACTGGTTCACCTTGCGGCACAGGTCGGCGCACTTGTCGAGGTCGTACCCGGCTTCCGCCGCCGCGCCCACGATCTTTTCCGCCAGCACGGTGGTGCCCACACCGCGCCGACCAGCCGTGTACAGGCTGTCCTTCACGGCCACGTCGTCGTCGATGAGGATGTTCTGCACCTTCAGCCCGTCGGCGTGGCACAGTTCGGCAGCGGTTTCGAAGTTCATCACGTCGCCGGTGTAGTTCTTGACGATGAACAGCACGCCCGCGCCGCGATTCACGGCTTTTGCGCACTCGTACATCTGGTCGGGCGTGGGCGAGGTGAACACCTCGCCGGGGCAGGCGCCGTCCAGCATGCCGTGGCCGACGAAGCCGCCGTGCATGGGTTCGTGCCCGCTGCCGCCGCCCGATACGATGACCACCTTGCCCTGCGGTATTTCCTTGCGGCAGACGAAGTGCGGATCGATGTTCACCCGCAGTTCCGGATGCGCCGCCGCCATGCCCTGCAACTGTTCGCGTACCACGTTTTCCACTGCATTGATCAATTTCTTCATGGTCATGCCTCGTGGGTTTGCTCGTTAGGGACAGTCACGCTGGACAATACGCGATTTCCTAAGCGGTGGGAACGGGGCAGCGGAAAGAAGGTTCAGAGGAGTGTCAACGGCAGTGATGCTGGAAAGCCGCCACTACGCCCGCACTGGCCTACCGGAACCTGCCGATAACGGGCCGCGAAAGATGTCAGGCAACAAAGCCGGGACCCCGTCGTCGGGCTCTTTCAGGTGAATGCCAACGATATACACTATATGCATTCAGACGAATGCGTGACTTTCCATGTTCTGGGTCAGCTAAATACTATTTCTGTACATACGGCTGAAGTCATCATTCAAGGCAACAAAAGGATTACACCACTTTGAACAGCTTCGGTTAATGTGCTCACCATTTCTTCGCGTGACTTTCCATCAACCAATATGACATGCTTCTCAAGATCTCCAAGCGAAGAAAATTGTCTGTGGAGCGATACAATTCCTTCAGGAGTGATAGATTCGTCGCTTCGCTCATAACATCTCCGGAGAGCATTATCCAATGAAGGGCGAAGAACTGCATAGTATAGCGGAAGAGAAAGCGCCTTGAACGGCTCTAGAAACCAAGGCCCAATGATGCCGTCCACGATCACGAAATAGCCACCTTTGGCATATCCTGCAGCAGCGCTTGCTAGAACATCAACAACAACAGTATTTTGCCTATGCGCCTCGGGCAAATAGGGAGGAACTGCCCCGTTCTTGATGAAATGCCAAAAGTCATCCGAATGAAGATGAACTTTTGGCGATTCCGGCGCCATAGCGAGAAGCTGCGCGGTCGTGGTCTTCCCCGAGCCTGGAGTTCCGGTAAGTATAAGAATTGGTAATACCTAACCAAACCGGACCTGTGATAGGCAGGTCTGGACATGAGAGAATGCCCGAAGTGCACATACACCCGAGCTTGGCGTCTCGCTGATGGCCGTTTCAAATGCCGTCGGTGCGGTAGCAAGTACTCGTGGAAAACCGCCTGGGAACTTAGCCGCCTTCCCGAAGCCAAAAAGCTCAAGGCGTTGGAACTCTTTGTCTATGGCGTCCCTGTGT
>NZ_VRYY01000225.1 GCF_015731765.1 Nitratidesulfovibrio oxamicus | reverse complement strand
TTCCTGTCCGCTGGCGGGGCCGACAGGGGCATGCCCGCACTCGGCATCTTCATGCCCGCAGCCGCACCCGCAGGCATCCGGACCGCCGGGCACACGGGCGCGCAGCGCACCGTCCACGGCCATGCGGCGCACCGAAATGCCCACCGACACCGCCGTGGCGACCACCACCGCCGCACGCAGCCCGGTCATCAGCGCGTCGCCGCGAAAGGCCACCCAGGTGGACACCATGACCACCGGATTCACCACCGGCGCGGCCAGCATGTAGGCCACCGCCGTCGGCACCGGCACCCCCTTGCCCATCATGCGCCGCACCACGGGCACCACTCCGCATTCGCAGGTGGGCAGCACCGTGCCCAGCGCCACGCCAAAGGCCAGCGCCCCCGGCAACGATTTGGGCACCCGGCGCTCCACCCAGGCGCGCGGCACGAACACCTCCATGCAGGCGGACACCAGCGAGCCCAGCACCAGGAAGGGCAGGGCTTCGAGAAACACGGCAAGGGCGGTCTGGGCGAGATGGATGAGGCGTGCGTCCATGGAATGGTATGTTGGGGAATGATGTGCCGGATGACGCGGCGTGGCTGATACCGCAGGCAAGCGACGAAGAAATGGCCCGAACGGGGCGCGGCGGGCCGGAGAGGGCCGGACAGGACAGGGCCGGGCAGGGTCGGCGGCCAGGGTGCCGCAACGCCCGCATACCCCGCGCTGCATGCAAATGCAACCGGGTTGCATCCAGGTGTCCCTGCACCCCTTGAAGCCTGCCCGGCCACCTTTTGTCCGTGACGGACAGAACGTCGGCTCCGGGCTGGTTTCATGCCTGATTCATATGTCCATTCCATCCGGAATATGCTATCAACGTGGACAAACACCCTCTCTCCATCTTCCTGCCCCGCCTGAACGGTCCCTCATTGCATATTTATTTTATTGAAATGAATTGTTATTATTTATTTCACATAAACCTCTCAAAAATACACACCACCACCCCGTTCCGCTTGTGCGAAAAGTACATTTTTTCGCATTCCCGTTTTCCGTTGCCCGGTTTTTTCACCGCTGGTAGGGGCGGCCTACCGACACGCCACCGTCTCGCATCCGGCTGCCCCGGCTGGCAGGCCCAGGCAGAACCACCGGGCGCGCATGCCGGGTATGCCGCGAAGGCATGCACCCTCCTTCGCCGGAGGCCCCCGGAAGCCTTCCCCGCCTGTGCGGACATGCGAGGGACGACCGGGAATCAAACGGGCGGCGGTACCCGCCACAGGCCGCGCGGCCACGCCGCGCCCAGGCAGGCTCTACACGCAACACGGGCCGCACGCCCGAGGAGATCGCACATGTCGCTGAGCTACAAGGAAATGCAGCAGATCCTGATGGACGAACTGCGCCTGTACCACTACCCCATCGCCGTCAAGTTCTTCTTCGACGAGGCGGAACTGGAAACCTTCAAGGACAAGGCCGAATTCTACCTGCCCGTGAAGCCCATGACCTTCTGCCAGTGGGAAATCGCCGCGCGCATGAAGGGCCAGACCGTACTGTCCGGCCCCGAGGGCCTCGGCTGTTCCAACGCCCTGGTGTCCTTCGGCTGGAAGGAAATCGACGACAACGAAATCAAGAGCCACGCCAAGTACGTGCGCGACCTTGCCCAGGCCGAACGCTTCGTGCGCTCCAAGCCGCGCCTGCCCGAAGGCCTGAAGGCCATCGCCGTGGGTCCGCTGGGCGACGCCGTGGTCGATCCTTCCGTTGTTCACTTCTACTGTGACAACATGCAGGCCTACCACCTGGCCGTGGACTACATGGCCGCCACCGACCAGCACCCGCTGAAGACCAACGTGACCATGAACTCCTCCGCCTGCGGCGGCACCGTGTACTCGTACCAGGAAAAGACCGCCAACATGCTGCCCGCCTGCTCCGGCAGCTACAACGCGGGCAAGACCGAACGCGGCGAAATCAACTTCGTTATCCCCGGCGAACACATGGGCCTTACCGTGGAGCGCCTGCTGGAGCGCAAGCGCAACCTGGGCAGCGGCGCCATCACCCGCCCCGGCGACAACTTCCCCGGCGCGGACATCTGCAAGAACTGTCCGCTGATCATCTTCAAGAAAGAAAAGTAGGCACGACGGGGGCCGCCGCCGTGTCGCCCCCGTGGGCGGCGGCCCCCGTTCCCATTTCGGAAGCGCACCGAAACACCATCCCAAGGAGAGAGACCGTGTCCAAGCACACCAAACACCTGCTGTTGCTCGCGGCCGTCGTTGCCGTAAGCCTTCTGTGGTTCGAGCCCGCCTGGGCCGACAAGCTGTCCGACGCCATTGACGGCGCCGTGCAGGCAGGCAAGGTCAAGGCCGACGCCCCCGCCGGCTTCCTCGGCATTCCCGGCGCCCCCCATGTCAGCCCCATCCTGTCCTTTGCCTGGGCCGTGTGGGTAGGCTGGATCTTCTCCACCGTGGGCGCGTTCGGCGGCGTCATGGCCGGTGTGGGCCACATGACGGTGTTCGGCCTTGGCGGCTACGCCAAGTCGCTGGGCAAGGACCTGCCCCTGAACAAGGTGGCCACCGACTCCATCAAGGCGTCGAACCAGTGGCTGGTGGGCTTCTCGGCCCTTATCTCCTCGTTCAACTACTACAAGATGGGCCGCCTGGTGCTGCCGCTGGCCCTTGCCCTTGGCGCGGGTTCGCTGGCCGGCGCCTGGGCTTCCGCGTACTTCTTCGCGGGCAAGGTGTCCTTCTCGCAGTACCAGGGCTACTTCGGCCTGTTCGTGCTGGTGCTTGGCCTGTACCTGTTCTGGGAAACCTCTCCCGCCGGCCAGGCTTCCAAGAAGAAGGCCAAGGAAGCCGCCAAGGCTTTCGAAGAAGCGGTGAAGAAGATCAAGAGCGGCGAGAAGGTCGATGAAAAGGCCATCGGCGTGCACGTCATCTCCACCAGCCTTACCAAGTGCGTGTTCACCTTCTCGGGCGTGGAATTCCAGTTCAACCCCATCCTGCCCGTGGTGGGCGGCATCGTCATCTCCGCCATCGCCGCGTTCCTCGGCGTCGGCGGCGGCTTCCTGCTGGTGCCGTTCCTGACCAGCATCTCGCAGCTGCCCATGTACCTGGCCGCCGGCACCTCGGCCCTGGCGGTGCTCATCTCCATGGTCACCTCCATCGCCACCCTGGTCAGCAAGGGCACCCCGCTCGACTGGACCATGATCGGCACCGAACTGGTGGGCATCTTCCTGGGTTCCGTCATCGGTCCCCGCACTTCCAAGTACTTCTCCGACATGTGGCTGAAGCGCCTGTTCATCGTGCTGGCCCTGTACGTCGGTATCGACTACGTGCTGCGCGGCTTCTTCAACATCAAGATGTTCGGCTAGCCGAGACTCCATCCCGATTCGCCGGGGGGCGGGGCCTCAAGCCCCGCCCCCTTTCCTTTTCCCGCAAACGAAGGCAACCTGACGCATCATGGATACCCTGCACGCCGCCCTTGCCTGGCTGGATCCCTTCCTCATCGCGCCCTACCGGCTGCCCGGCAACGCCCTGATCGGCTTCGTGCTGGGCACGGCCGTGCTGGCCCTGTGGTGCGTCGCGCTCGGCAGCGGGCTTTCGCTGTGCGCCACGCGCCTCAACCGCCGCCGCCTGGCAGAGCTGCGCCACGGCATGGAGCATCATCACAAATTATCGGAAGCGGCCCTGCGCGCGGGCGACAAGGAAAGCTACAAGGCCGTCAACAGCCAGGCGCACGACGCCTTCGGCCACTATTTCTCGCTGGGCGGGGCCATGTTCTGCGTGTCCATAATTCCCCTGCCCTTCGCCCTGGCCTGGATGGACATGCGCTTTGCCGTGGCCACCCCGGAACTGCCGTGGGAAGCCCCGCTCATCGGCCAGCAGCCCTCCACCCTGTTCTGGTTCCTGCTTCTGTACATTCCGTTGCGCATCACCTATGCCAACGTCATGTCCAGAATAGGGTGGTTCACCCGTTTGCAGGCCTGGGCCGCCACGCCGCCGCCCGGCGCCATCCCCGACGCGGCCCCCGAAGCCACGGCCCCTTCCGGCCCCGCCGCTG
>NZ_VRYY01000224.1 GCF_015731765.1 Nitratidesulfovibrio oxamicus | reverse complement strand
TTCCAGGGTGGCGTGAGACCAAGACCCAAGGCGAATATTTGTTCGGCAAGCATGGCAATCCTCCTGAGGGAGGGCTATCCAAACTGGGCGAGGTCGGTCAATTCCACATTAAACGTCGAAGAACCAATTTTCTGAGCGGGCATGTTGTGTTGCGGGTATCCGCTAACTAAGCGGACCAGTTGCGCGTGTCTCCCTATGGCTAAAGGAGGCGGTCCGTCGGGGGCAGCGTCAACTGGTGATGGCATGAGGATATGCATGCCGGGCTGCGTGTGATTGCATCCGCCAGTTACGTGATTGTTCGTTACGCCGAATAGTTGTCCGGTTTGGTCTTTGGCTAGGAAACCTAATGTCCCTGCGCTTGGAATGGGTGCGGCTGTAACAGAGCTTCCGCATGTTATGCAATTGTTATATAAAAAACAGGGCGATGGGTTTTCTGTGCTTTGTTGCACTGCGAATTGGTCTATAGTAATGTCACCATGCTCTATGTATTCTATAATTACTCCGCAGTAAGATGCAGGGAGTGGTTTTCTCTTTGTGCCATATAGTGATCCGCGGGTTACAATGGTAATTTTATTGTTATTTGCGTCTTTTATTATTCCAATGATTTTAGATTTAGATATTTTTTCATGAAATCTTAGGCGATGTTCTGGACTCATAGATGGAAAGACTTCATCTAGGGAGGTTTGTTGTTGAGATCTAGAATGTGGAATATTAGATATTATTGCGTGGTCATATGCCCAATTAAGAAGATCTGTGGATATATCGCGTGCATTTTGAGCAGGGTTTGTCAATAGGGGTTGTGGAATTGTGGGGGGATGCTGGCTCATTTTAATTCCCTCAATACGTTTAAAGTTTGCTGGTGTGTATGTTAGTAGTTACATGTGGTTGATAGGGGAGGGCATGAAGCAGTAGTGGAGCGTTGCCGTATATACATTTTATCATGTGCGAGCATGTACAGATGGTTGTGTATCCTTGCAGCGTGCCTGTGCGTTTTGCAATATTTATTTTTACGCTTTTTAAAAGGAGCGAACGAGTAGGATACCCATTCGGTTGACCCGCCCAGCGTTTCGGGGGAAGAGAAGGACGCCGCGCCCGGCGCAGCCCGTCTGGCCCTTCCGGTCTTACCCGGCCTGCCCGGCACCCCCCGGCATATCCGCAACATCCACAGGATTTCCACGGCATGAGCGATTGCACCTGCGGCGAACGCCGCACCGACTGGATACCCCTCGGGCGCGACGTGCTCGATATCGAAATAGAAGGCCTGACGGCGGTACGCGACAGGCTTGGCCCCTCGTTCGAGGCGGCCTTGGCGTTGCTGGCGGGCTGCCGGGGCCGCGTGGTGGTCACCGGGCTTGGCAAGTCGGGTCTGGTGGGCCGCAAGCTGGCCGCCACCCTGTCGTCCACCGGCACCCCGGCGTTCTTCCTGCACCCGGTGGAAGGCGCGCATGGCGACATGGGCAGCCTGCGGGCGGAAGACGTGGTCATTGCCATCTCCAATTCCGGCGAGACGGACGAACTGAACGCCATCCTGCCCAGTCTGCGGGCCATCGGCACGGCCATCATCGCCATGACCGGCAAGGCTCAGTCCACTCTTGGCCGCGCCGCCGACGTGGTGCTGGATTCCGGCGTTCCGCGCGAGGCGTGCCCCCACAACCTTGCCCCCACGGCCTCCACCACCGCGGTGCTGGCCCTTGGCGACGCCCTTGCGGTGTGTCTCATCCACTGGAAATCGTTTACTGAAAACGACTTTCTGCGCTACCACCCCGGCGGTTCGCTGGGCCAGCGGCTGCGCCTGCGCGTGCAGGAACTGATGCACACCACCGGCATTCCCGTCACCCAGGATGACGTGGGCCAGGAAGAGGCCGTGCGCGTGCTGGACAAGGGCGGCTTTGGCGCGGTGGCCGTGGTGGACGGCAGCGGCAGGCTGATGGGGATACTTACCGACGGCGACGTGCGCCGCGCGGTGATCCGGGGCGATTATGCCCCGCGCACCCCGGTGACGGCCATCATGACCTGCAACCCGCGCAGCGCCCGCAGTGACCAGTCGGTGGCGGAGCTGCTGGACATCATGGAGCAGAAGGCCATCACCGTGCTGCCCATCGTGGACGACGCGCACCGCCTTGTGGGCCTCATCCACCTGCACGACCTGCTGGGCAAGGGCGGCGTGAGCTTTGCCGGGTAGCCACGGCGCGCGCCCCGCAACGCACGTTTCCGCCCCCCCGCGTTTCGTCACCCCAACACCGCCCGGAGCCAGCCGCATGAGCGCCAAGCGCGTGCAAGACAGCGAAGTGGTGATGACCCACCGCCCCCTGCCAGAAGACGCCAACCCCGCGGGCAACGTGCACGGCGGGGTGATCCTGAAGCACATCGACCTCGCCGGGGCCGTGGCCGCCATGCGCCACTGCCGCACCGCCGTGGTGACAGCCTCCATCGACCGCATGGACTTTCGCGCGCCGGTGCACGTGGGCGAACTGATGCAGCTGAAGGCCAGCGTGAACCTTGCGGGGGGCACCTCCATGGAGGTGGGCGTGCGGGTGGAGGCGGAAAACCTGCTCACCGGCGAATCGCGCCACGCCGCCTCGGCCTACCTGACCTTCGTGTCCATGGGGCCGGACCGCAAGCCCGTGCCCGTGCCGGAACTGCTGCTGGAAACCCCCGCCCAGCACCGCCGCAACCGCGAGGCGCAACGCCGCCGCGAGCAGCGGCGCGACGAGCGCAAGCGCGAAAAGGCCGACCAGGAAGCGTTGGCCACGGCCACCGTGGAAGAGGTGGAGCACTACTACTGACGGGCGGCCCGCCGACCGTGGGGGCTGGCCTTGCCTTCCCCTGCCCATGGCGACTGTTCGCCGCGCATCGTACCATTCGGCCCGTGGTTTCACGCCACGGGCCGTCGAGTTTCCGGCACTGGCCGCCTTTCCGTGGCGCGGAAACAACGGCAGTCGCCCTCGTCACCTCGTCACCTGTCGCCCCGCTGGCGCAGCCAGCACACGCTGTCGCGCCTCTGCGTGATAATGCTGGCCCCCGTCGCCCCAGGCAGGCTATCGTGCCATGGTATATCCGCGTCCGCGTCCCCTGCGCGGGGCGGCAGGCTTCACCCTTACATCCTGACAGGAGGCATCATGCGATACGGGCGATGGTTGGCAGCACTGGCCGCGTGGCTGTTCCTGCTCTCGGCGGGCCTGCCCGCGCACGCCGCCCCGGCGGCGGAGGACAAGGACGCCCCCCTGTTCATCAACCTGACCAGCGACGAGGGCCACCGGACCCTGATGGGCATCGGCTACGGGGTCAATCAGTTGCAGCGCGGCCATCCGCTGACGCTGTTCCTCAACGACCGGGCCGTGGTGCTGGCCGCCAGGGGCAATGAAGCAAAATATCAGGAACAGCAGCGCATGCTGGTCAAGCTGGTGGGCAGCGGGGCCACGGTGTACGTATGCCCAACATGCATGAAGCAGTACGGCGTGCAGCAGGCCGACCTGCTGCCGGGGCTGGCCACCAGCACGCCGGACCTGACCGGCGCGGCGCTGTTCCGGGAAAATACCCGCACCCTGTCGTGGTAGTGCAGGGCGCCCGCGCCCGCGCGAAAATGGAAGAAGAGGGGGATGCCGTTGGGGCGGCGTCCCCCCTTTTTCGTGTCTGGCAGTCAGGCAGGCGGTCGGGCAGGGTGACCGGGAACGAAAGGGGCCGGAACGGTGCCGGAGACGATGCTGCAAGCGCGTGCAGGGGTCAGGCCGTGCGGGGGTCAGGCCGTGCAGGGGGGCGGTGACTGCCCCGAACGGTGGGCCAAACTGCGGGCCGGATGGGAGCCGGTGGAAAGCGGGGGGCAAGGGGGACGGCGGCCCCGTGTGGACGTTCCAGCGTGCTGCTGGCGGATGATGTCCGCCGCGAGCCATGCGGCGCCCACCGCCAGGCATGCGCCGAGCAACCATAGTGTGGCCGGGGCGGATGGCGCGTCGGTGGACAGCATGTGCACCAGGGGGCGCAACAGGTTGGCCACGGCGGCGGGATCGGGCGCGGGGGCCGCACCGC
>NZ_VRYY01000223.1 GCF_015731765.1 Nitratidesulfovibrio oxamicus | reverse complement strand
GGCTGCCGGCACCGCCCGTCGCGAGGCTGGCGGGAAACCGCCCCGCGCCCAAGGAGGCAGGGATGACGGGAAAACACCGGCCCGCCGCGACGCGTTGCCTGCAGCGCGCGGCGGGCCGGGTTGCAATGCGGTTCTACGCTACGCGCGCGCCCGGAACAGCCGTGCGAACAGCTGCTTGCGGGTAAGCGGGCCGGATTCCAGTTCCGCCACCGCGTGCGTGAAGTAGCTCTTGGGGTCACGCTGGAACAGGTACACCACGCGCACGTCGTCGGGGTCGCCGAGGACGGCGTTGGGGTACTTCTTCTTCACGATCTCCAGGCGCTTTTTCGCCATATCCAGCATGTCCGCCTCGTCGCCGAAGTTCATGCACCCGGTGGGGCAGGTCTTCACACAGGCGGGCAGCAGGCCGTTCTGCACACGGTCGTTGCACATGTCGCACTTGGACAGCAGGCCGGTGGCCTCGTCCTTGCGCGGGATGTCGTACGGGCAGGCGGAACGCACCATGTCACCATCCACCTTGGCGGTAAGTTCGGTGAAGATGACGGCCCCGGTGGCCTCGTCCTTCAGTACGGCGCCTTCCATGTCCACGTCCGCCTGCCCCTTGCAGGGGGGCTCGACGCAGTGGCGGCACTGCTCCGGAAAGAACAGCCAGTCCATCTTCTTGTCGAACACGCCTTCCTCGAAGCGCACCGTCTTCAGGGTGACGTACGAGAGGTCCGGCGGGTTCTGGTGCGAACCGGTGTTGCGGGTTTCTTCGGCGGGCAGGTTCTTCCACTGCTTGCAGGCTATCTGGCAGCCGCGGCAGCCGGTGCAGCGGGTAAGGTCGATGAAGAACATCTTTCCCATGACTACTTACCTCCCGCCTTGCGGATATCGACCATGAACGCCTTGGTCTCGGGGATGCCGGTGTTCGGATCGCCCGCAGACGGCGTGAGCAGGTTGGCCGTGTCGCCGCCGTTCCTGGGCACCATCCAGCCGTAATGCCAGGGCAGGCCCACCATGTGGATTTCCGCGCCCATGACCTTGTAGGGCTTGATGCGTTCGGTAACGATGGCCACCGCTTCCAGCGAGCCACGCAGGCTGGAAACCTTGACCCGGTCGCCGTTCTTGATGCCGCGCAACTTGGCCAGTTCCTTGCTGACTTCCGCGAAGATTTCGGGCTCCGCTTCCACCAGCCACGCGCAACGGCGGGTCATCAGGCCGGTCTGCCAGTGCTCGGTGACGCGGTAGGTGGTGCCGATGAAGGGGAACTTCGGATCGCACACCGCCGCCTTTTCGCCCTCGATCTTGAAGGCCACCGGGTTGTGCAGCTGCTTCGAGAACGGGTTCTTGGAAACCGGGCACTCCAGCGGTTCGTAATGCTCGGGGAAGGGGCCTTCCTCGCGCCCGGGACCGTACAGCGCGCCGAAACCGTGCGTCTGCATGATGAACGGGTGCTTGGCGCCGGGGTCGCCGCCGCCGTCAACCACGTCACCCACCCACTTGCCGTCCTTCCATTCGATGACGGCCTTGGCGGGGTTCCACGGCTTGCCGGTCTTGTCCACGGAGGCGCGGTTGTAGATGATGCGCCGGTTCACCGGCCAGCAGAACGACCAGTTGGGGAACAGGCCGATGCGCGCCTGTTCCGGCGTCTGCGCGGTGTCGCGGCGGGCCATCATGTTGCCCGCATCGGTGAACGACCCGGCATGCAGCCAGTTGCCGGAACAGGTGGAACCGTCCGCCGTCAGGAAAGCGAACGAGGGCACCTGCTGCCCGGCCTTGAACTGCTTGCCGCCCACTTCCGTGTCCTTCAGGAAGTAGCCGTTCATCAGCCTGGCGGTCTTGGCCGGGGAAAACTCGTTGTGCTCTTCCCAGTCCTTGATGTTCAGTTTCAGGATGGGGTCGGCGTGCACGCCGCCTTCCTTGGCGTACAGGTCGCGGATCTTGTGCATCATCTCCAGCATGATGTCGCCGTCGGGCTTGGTCTGGCCCCACGGTTTCGGACCGCGATAGCGCCACTGCATCCAGCGGCCGGAGTTGGCGACGGAGCCTTCCTTTTCGATGGACACGGCGCACGGCAGGAAGAACACTTCCGTGCCGATTTCCTCCGGCTTCATGCCCGGGCCCTTCCAGAACGACGAGGTTTCGTTCTCGAAGATGTTGACGTTGACCAGCCAGTCCAGCTTGCCCAGCGCGCGCCGGTTCTTGTTGGCGTTGGCGCCGCCGCAGGCGGGGTTCATGCCCCACGCGAAGCAGCCCTTCACGTCGCCCTTGTCCATCTTGTCGAAGATGTTCAGCCAGAAGTAGTAGGTGGCGGGCTTGGACGCATCGAGCCTGGGCATGATGTCGTAGGCGTCCGCCGGGGCCAGGTCGGGGTACAGGGCCTTCAGGTAGCTGGCCATGTACTTGGGCCGGTTCTGCCACCAGTTCACGCTCATGGGGTCCTTGGACTGGGGCGTGATGGTGTTGTACAGGTCCAGCGTGGCCTGCTTGGTGGTGGGGGTGGGGTTGTACCCCGGCCAGATGTGGGACAGAAGGCCCTGGTCGGTGGAACCCTGCACGTTGGATTCGCCGCGCAGCGCGTTGACGCCGCCGCCAGCCACGCCGATGTTGCCCAGCAGCAGCTGCACCATGGCCATGGCGCGGATGTTCTGCACGCCCACGGAGTGCTGCGTCCAGCCCATGGCGTACATGATGGTGCCCGCCTTGTCCGGCTTGCCCGTGGCCGCGTAGGCCTTGTAGACCTTCAGGATCAGGTCCTTGGGCGTGCCGGTGATGTCGGCCACCTTGTCCACGGTGTAGCGTTCGTAGTGCTTCTTCATCAGGTTGAAGACGCACCGGGGGTGCTTCAGCGAGGGATCACGCCTGGGCACGCCGTTCTCGTCAAGCTCGAAGGCCCACTGCGACTTGTCGTACTTGCGCTTGTCCGCGGCGTAGCCGCTGAACAGGCCGTCCTTGAACGCAAACTTTTCGCCCACGATGAGCGAGGCGTTGGTGTATTCGCGCACGTACTCATCGAAATACAGCTTGTTTTCGAGGATGTACTTGATGAGGCCGCCAAGGAAGGGAATGTCCGCGCCAGACCGGATGGGGGCGTAGATGTCGCACTTGGCGGAAGTGCGCGTGAAGCGCGGGTCCACGTGAATCAGCGTGGCGCCCCTGTCCTGCGCGCGCAGCACCCACTTGAAGGAAATGGGATGGTTTTCGGCAGCGTTGCTGCCCATGATCAACACACAATCACTGTTCGCAAGATCGTTCCAGTGATTCGTCATAGCACCGCGACCGAACGACTCTGCCAGAGCCGGTACAGTGGGGCTGTGTCAGATCCGCGCCTGGTGTTCGATGAACACCAGGCCGAGGCTTCTGAGGATGACCTGGTAGGCCCAGCATTCCTCGTTGTCCATGGCGGCGGAACCGAAGGAGGCGATGGCTTCCGTCCGGTTCACCTTTTCACCGGCGGCGTTGGCCAGCTGGAAGGATTCGTCGCGGGTCTTCTTGACGCGCTTGGCGATTTCGCCCAGCGCCCAGTCCCATTCCACTTCCTTCCACTCGCCGCTATTGGGCGCGCGGTACAGGGGCTTGGGCGAGCGGGCGTTGTTCTCGCCCAGCTGGAAGATGGACGCACCCTTGGGGCACAGCGAACCTTCGTTGATGGGATGGTCCGGGTCGCCTTCCACGTTGACGGCGCGACCCTCGCCATTCTTGGCGGTGTGAACGATGAGCCCGCAGCCCACCGCACAGTAACAGCAGATCGAGGTGGTCTGCTTTGCCCACTGGAGTTTCTGGAGTTCGGCCCGCGCCACCGAGGGCGCAAGGCTGATCCCCAGCCCGCCGAACGCGCTTGCCAGGGTGGCGCCCGCGCTCAGCTTGAGAAATTGCCTGCGATTGACAGTCATCATGCCTCCTTGCGTACCGGTTGCCCCGTTGCCGCAGGGCGCCGTGATGCGGATGCGCCGGTGGCGCCCCGCCATCAGCGCCCCCTGATTTCCCGCCCCTGTTCCACCAGCAGCGCGTAGCCCGCGCGGCGGGGCGCGCGATCCACGTCGCGCCGCCACGCC
>NZ_VRYY01000222.1 GCF_015731765.1 Nitratidesulfovibrio oxamicus | reverse complement strand
CTGCGGCGGCGCTCAGGCCCCGGTGGCGCAGGAATCGCCCGCTAGGGGCGGCGTGCGGCGGTGCATGGGTTCCTCGTGGTGGAGGTGGCGATGGGGGCGCGGGCCGGTTTGCCCGACGTGCCCGGTGTGCGCGGTGCGCCCGGTGTGGGGTGGGCCGCGTGGTATGCGCCCTGCCTGCCGCCGTCATAGGGGGCGGCGCGGCGTGCCGTCAATGAACGCAGGAGAACGGCGAATTCGGCAAGGCCTATGTGCCGATGCACGGCGACACAAGAATGAGGTACGATGCTTTGTTTCTTCGCCTCTTTCTCTGAAGAAATTGTTTGTATTTCCTGTACATTTGGAGATCGTAAAATACGGGGCTCCAAGGGGCGGTAGCCACTTGGCCGCCGGAGGCGTCCAAAAAAGACATTACGAACAAGCCGAACCGGGCGCGGGTTTCCCCGCGCCCGGCGACACAGTGCATCCGGCAACCCTGCACGGATCAATGCACCCGGTCCCCGGCTATTCCCCGGCGGCTTCTGCCAGTTGGCGGCCCAGGGCGCGGCAGCGTTCCAGTCCTTCGTCGTCGGGGTTCCAGGCTTCGCGGGCGGGGTCGCCCACCTGCGAGAAGCCGCACTTGGCCAGCCGTTCGGCCAGCACCTTGGGCGATTCGCCGCTCCAGCCGTACGAGCCGAAGGCGGCGGCCTTCTTGCCCCGGAACTTCAGCCCTTCCACTTCCTCCAGCAGGCCCGCCACGGATGTCAGCACGCCCCGGTTCACCGTGGGCGACCCCACGGCCAGCACCTTGGACCGGAATATCTGGGTGATGATGTCGTTCTTGTCCACCAGACCGGAATTGAACAGCTTCACCGTCAGCGTGGGGTCGGCCTGCACGGCCCCGGCGGCAATGGCCTCGGCCATGCGCCGGGTGGAATTCCACATGGTGTCGTACACCACGGTCAGCTGGTGCTCGGCGTAGTTGGCCGCCCATTGCTGGTAGCGCTGCACGATCTGCAACGGGTCCTTGCGCCAGATCACCCCGTGGCTGGGGCAGATCATGTCCACGGCAAGGCCCAGGGCCAGCACCTCGTCGATCTTCCTGGTCACCAGCGGGCTGAACGGGGTCAGGATGTTGGCGTAGTACTTGATGGCTTCCGCCCACAGTTCGCACTCGTCCACCAGGTCCGCGAACATCAGTTCCGAGGCGTAGTGCTGGCCGAAGGCGTCGTTGCTGAACAGCACGTTCTCGCCGGTCAGGTAGCACATCATGGAATCGGGCCAGTGGAGCATGGGCATTTCCACGAACACCAGATCGCAGCTGCCCAGCGAAAGCCTGTCGCCGGTGCGCATCACCCGGAAGTCCCAATCCGCGTGGTACTGCCCCTTCAGCGACTTGACCCCGTTGGCAGAGCAGTACACCGGCGTCCTGGGGATGTGGCGCATCAGTTCCGGCAGGGAGCCGCTGTGATCCGGCTCGCCGTGGTTGGCCACCACGTAGTCGATGGATGAAAGGTCCACCACCTTCGCCAGGTTGTCCACGAATTCGCGGGCGTACGGTCCCCACACCGTCTCGATGAGCGCGGTGCGTCCACCGGGGTCGCGCACCAGATAGGCGTTGTAGCTGGAACCCTTGTGGGTGGAATATTCCTGCCCGTGAAAGGTGCGCAGTTCCCAGTCTATCTTGCCCACCCAGTGGACGCGGTTGGTGAGTTGCATGGCCTGCCCTCCGTGCGGCGCGCGTGGGCACCCTACGGGCCGCGCCGCGTGGCCCGTAGGGTGGAAAAAGAGGAGTGTCTACCTTGCCACGCTGGCAGGTTGCGCGGCAGGTGTCAACAGGCAGGAATGCGCGCCGGGGCGGGATTTCCCGCCGGGCAGGGAACGGGGGGGATGGCGCCGGGGCCGGCCATTGGGGTGCCGGGCAGGGGGCGGTTGGCTTGGCGTTGCGCCGCCCGGAGCGGGAACGTGTGGTGGATGCGGAAAACGGCGGAGGGGGTGGCCCCTCCGCCGTCGGCTGTGGCGAGTGCGTCGATGCCCCGAGCCGGAATCCGGAACGGTTTTCGTGAATACGGGGCGATGCTGCACGCGGTGGTGCCGGGGTGCCAGTGCGGCCCTGCGGGCGGTGTGCGGCGTGCGTTCGGGGTTGCCGTGTCAGGTGACTGCCTTCCTGACGTCAGGTGACATGCTTTCCTGACGTCAGGTGACATGCCTTCCTGACGTCAGGCGACATGCCTTGCTTGCGCCAGGTGGAGGCATTCTTCCAGACGTGGGGTTGGCGGCTGGTTCAGGCGTGGCACCCGGCGCGGGGCGCTTCACCGGGCACCCACACGCATTCCTCGGACGAGGCGCGGGGGATGCTGACGGTCAGCACGCCGTCGTTGACCGAGGCGGAAAGGGCCTCGGGCACGGCATCGTCCGGCAGCACCAGAATGCGCCGGAAGCTGCCGGGCTGACGTTCCATGCGGTGCCAGCCCAGCCCCTTGTCGCGCGAAGAGGATCGCGTGCGGCCCGTGATGGACAGCCGGTAGCCCTCTGTCTTCACGTGCAGGTCGGCGGCGTCACCGTCGCCCATGCCGTTGTCCTCGATGCGCGAGAGGCCGGGCACGTCGGCCACGACCACGTAGGTGTCGTTTTCCACCGCAATGTCCACGTCCAGGCGGCGGGTATCCTTGAAGCCGCATTCGGCGGGCTGTTCCGGTATGGCCTCGTACAACAGGTCCATGGTGCCCGCGAATTCCAGGGCTTCACGCAGTGCGTCCGCCTCGCGCGAGCATTCCACGTCGAAGGGAATGGGCGCCGCGAGGCGGTCATCGTCACGCCGGTCGGAACCGGCGTTGTCGCGTTCGGCACCCTTGCGGAACCAGTTCCGGGGGTGCAGTGCGTCCAGTTTCATGGCGGTTCCTCCGTTGTCTTCACCGGCGGGCATGTGTTCCCCCGCCGGTGGCCCACATGGCACCGTTGTCTGTGCCGTGCCGGAAAGGGCATTAGGGGCCATTGATGAAAATAGTTATCATCGGAAGAAAGGCAACCGCTCCCCCGCGATTCTCGTGCGCGACTGCCCCCTCGCGTGTACACGCCCCGGCTGCGGACCGTCTGACGCACGTCCGGAATATGGTCGGAACAGAACCGGCATCACCCCGGCTTCATCAGGACGTGCATGCGAAAAGGGCGGGACGTCCGGCCCGTGCCGTGCGTCCCGCCCCCTGCATGATGGGTGTGGCGGTGGGTTATGCCTCGTCGTGCTGCATGCGCTCTATGAGCTTGCGCAGCGAATGGGCCTGGGTGGCCAGTTCCTCCACCGCAAGGGCCGACTGGTGCATGCCGTCCGAGGTTTCGCTGGAGATGCGGTTGATCTCGTCCACGGCTCGGTTGATTTCCTCGCTGGCGGCGGACTGCTGCTCGCTGGCCGTGGCGATGGAGCGCACCTGGTCGGTGGCCTGCTCCACCAGGGTCACGATTTCGCGCAGCGCCTCGCCGGAACTGCCCGCAAGGCCGGTGGCCTCCTCGATGGACGCCACGGCGCGCTCCACGTGTTCCACGTTGCGGCGGGTGCCCTGCTGGATGCCGGTAATGGCCTCGCCCACCTCTCGGGTGGCCTGCATGGTCTTTTCGGCGAGCTTGCGCACTTCGTCGGCCACCACGGCAAAGCCGCGCCCGGCGTCACCGGCGCGGGCAGCCTCGATGGCGGCGTTGAGCGCCAGCAGGTTGGTCTGGTCCGCGATGTCCGAAATCACGTTCATGATCTTGCCGATGCCGTCGGCCTGGCGGCCAAGGTCGGCCATGTCGTCCTTCAGGGCCACGGCCTGGCGTTCCACGGTGCCGATTTCCTCCACCACCCGGCCCACCACGGCGGCGCCGGTATCGGCCTTCTGCCTGGCGCGCTCGGCGGTCTCCGCAGCCTGCGAGGCGTTGCGGGCCACCTCGAGCACGGTGGCGTTCATTTCTTCCATGGCGGCGGCGGTTTCGGCCACGCGCTGCGACTGCACGGCGGCCCCCCGGGTGGACTGGCCGATCTGGGCGGAAAGCTGTTCGGACGCGGACCCCACCACCTCCACCACGCCCTGCAGCTGCCCGGCGGCGGCCAGCATGCCCT
>NZ_VRYY01000232.1 GCF_015731765.1 Nitratidesulfovibrio oxamicus | reverse complement strand
CCGCCAGCTGCCGGGGACGCCGCGCGCCCCGGTCCGGCCCGTGTCGGCCCTGCCAGGGGCGCATCGCACTGCCGTTGCCGATGGCTGCGCCGCTCCGGGTCATCCGACGAGGTGAGTCGCCCCAACATGCCGGAAACAGACGTGCAAGGGAATGGGGGCGGCGTGTTTTTCCGCCCCCTTGAATGCACAATCCGGGGATTGACTACAGCCCGGTATCCTCGTTGATCAGGACCACGTGAATGCGCTTGGCCGGGAAGGCCTTTTCCGTGATGGTCCAGACGTTACAGATGCGGTCGGGACTCTTGCAGTCCATGCATTCTGCCACCTTGGTGCACGGGGTCTTCTTGGCCAAGCGGATGGCGTTGGTGGGCGCGGAAAATTCCTTGATGCGGCGCATGCCGTCGTCCACGCTGTCCACCACCTTGTTGCGGCCCACGAACAGCACCACCTTCCTGGGGCCGAAGTTGATGCCGCCCACGCGGTTGCCGATCATGTCCAGGTTCACCAGCTTGCCGTCCACGGTAAGGGCGTTGGTGCTGGACAGGAACAGGTCCACCAGCAGGGCCTGGCGGCGCAGTTCGTACATCTCCGCCGCGGGCAGCTTGTAGTTCATGGTGTCCAGCAGTTCGATGGCATCCATGGCGCGCAGGGCCTCGGGCACGCCGCTCTTGCCGATGCTCATGGAACCGCCGAAGGACACGGACTTCGCGCCGGAGGCGGGCAGGATGTCTTGCAGGAAAATGCGGGCCGCGTCGGCCAGGTTTTCGGCCATGGACACCTCGAAGTTGTTGGCTTCAAGGGCTTCCTTGGTGGTGGCCAGACGGATGGTCCAGAAGGTGTCCACCGGATTCGCAGGGGGATTTGCGGTCTTGCTCATGGTGTGTCTCTCTTTGAATGGATTAAGCAACATTGGACGCGCGCAAGATGCTTGTGGCGCGCGACCTGCGCAAACTAGGATTTTTTCCCACTGGCAAGGAAAACAAGCCTGCCATGAGGGAGTATGCCTCTCCCGTTAGGTGAACGTGCGAGCCTTACGGGAGAGGACCGCAACGCGCTCTTATCGTATTCGACCGATATGGCAGGCGAAGCTTGACCTCTCTGCGCCCGATGCCCGTAAAGCTCGCAAGCTCGCTTAACGGGCACGCTGCGCGCCCCTCGGGTCGGTCAGCCAGCGGGGAAAAGGACTGTTTGCGGGCATCACGCTAAAAGCCGTAGCGCGTGTACCGCTTGGCCTTTCTGTCAATGCACTGCACGTAGCGGTAGTTGCCCTTCAGGTGGGCTTCCTCCAGCAGGCGGCGGCCAATGCCAGCGCACCTGTCGCAGGCGCTGATGGGAATCTCTATGCCCACGCTGAGCGGGTTCACCGTGGACCACGTTTCTATCTTCACCGTGCCCGAACAGTCCGGGCACAGCAGCACCGACTCCACCTGGCTCTCGCTGATGCCGTCGGTATCATAGTAGATGTCCTTGGTGCGCACCCACCAGTCGCCGGAGCGTTCGCCCTGCTTGGGCAGGGCCGGGGGCTTGCGCCACACCTTCAGCATCTCGTCGCACAGCCGCTCGATGTACGCGGTCACCTGGTCCGACTGGGCGATGGCCGCCGGGTCGAATTCCGGCTCGCGCACCCCGTCGAAGTCCAGCCCGGCCATGGCCAGGCATATCCCCAGATTGACGTACGGCAGCGCGCCCTGGATGGCGTAGCCGCCTTCCAGCACGGCGATGTCGGGGTTCAGCCGCCTGTTCAGCATGGCGTAACCCCGCGCCGAGAAGTTCATGTTGGTGATGGGGTCGGAAAAGTGGTTGTCCTGCCCGGCGGAATTGATGATCAGGTCCGGCTTGAAGTCTTCCAGCACCGGCAGCACAAGATTGTCGATGACGTGCAGGAAGCCCTTGTCGGAGGTGCCTGGCGGCAGCGGAATGTTCAGGGTGCGGCCCATGGCGTTGGGGCCGCCCAGTTCGTGCGGAAAGCCGGTGCCGGGGTACAGGGTGCGGCCATCCTGATGCAGCGAGATGAACAGGGTGTCGCGGTCGTTCCAGTAGATGTCCTGCGTGCCGTCGCCGTGGTGGCAGTCGGTGTCCACGATGGCCACGCGCAACGGGCCGTAGTGCTCGCGGATGTGTTCGAGCATCACGGCTTCGATGTTGATGTTGCAGAACCCCCGGTTGCCGTGCACCACCTTCATGGCGTGGTGGCCCGGCGGGCGCACCAGCGCGAAGGCCTTTTCCTCTTCCTTCTCCATCACCAGCCGGGCGGCGGTGATGGCCCCCCCGGCGGAGATGAGGTGCGACTTGGTGCACACGCTCTCCACGCCGGGAATGCAGAAGTGCACGCGCTCCACGTCTTCGCGGGTGGCGATTTCCGGCTTGTATTCGGTGATGCCCGCAATGTCGAACAGCCCTTCCTCGCGCAGTTGGTCCTGCGTGTAGAGCAGCCGCTCCTCGCGTTCCGGGTGGGTGGCGCTGATGGCCCAGTCGAAGGCCGGAAAGAAGATGATGCCCAGCCGGTTCTTTGCTTCCAGCATGGGAATGTCCTTCGCGGGGCTTGCCCGCCGTTACGGGTGGCCCGCCGTCATGCGCGGTCCGCCGTCATGAGCAATCCGCGGTCATGGACGCGCCGGGGCCGACAAGGCGGACCGCACGGCGCGCATGACGTCCTCGAACACCTCGTCGGGCGTGCGGGTGGCATCCACCACCCGGAACCGCGCCGGATGCAGCGCGGCCCACGTCAGATAGCCTTCGCGCACCCGGGCGTGAAAGGCAAGGTGCTCCGCCTCGAACCGCCCTTCGGAAACGCTGGTGCCCTCGCGCAGGTTGCGGGTCATGGCCCGGCGCAGGCCTTCATCCGGCGGCAGGTCGAACACCAGGGTCAGGTCGGGCCACAGCCCGCCCACGGCCATGTCGTTCAGTTCGCGCAGCCGTTCCGGATCCAGCCCGCGCCCGTAGCCCTGATAGACCACGGTGGAGTCGGCGTACCGGTCGGACAGCACCACCACGCCTTCGGCCAGGGCCGGGCGGATCACCTGCCCCACGTGCTGGGCGCGGTCGGCCAGGTACAGGAACAGTTCCGCCTCGGGCACGATGTCGTCGTTGGAAAGATCCAGCAGGATGGAGCGCAGCGTACGCCCCAGGCGGCTGCCGCCCGGCTCGCGCGTCAGCAGCACCCCGTGCCCCGCGTCCAGCAGCGCCTGCTGCACACGGTTCAGGGCCGTGCTCTTGCCGGAGCCTTCCATTCCTTCAAAGGTGATGAACATTGCGGATTCCTGAAAAAATACACCGTGTTGATGGGCGAAAGCGCACCGTCGCCGTGGTCTACAGCAACGAAGCCTGCACGCTCTGCGGCCCTGCCTTGGCGGCATCGTCCGCGCCGTCGGCGCCTGCCTTGCCGCCGCCCTTGTGGGCCGGGCCGCTCTTGCGTGCCGGGCGGGGTTCCTCGGGCGAGCGGGCCGGGCGGTACAAAAAGCGCCCCAGCGTGGGCTGGAACGGCGTCCAGCCGGTGGCGTCCTCTTCGTAATTGGCGAACAGCCCCCGGAACTGGGCCATCTTGGCGTCCAGATTGTCCGCGTAGTGCAGGGCCATGGCTTCCGCCGTCTTGGGCCGCCGGGGCGAGCCGAATTCGTACTCGCCATGGTGGCTGAGGATCAGGTGCTTGAAATGGGTCACCAGTTCCGGCGCAAGGCCGGACTTGCGCAGGTGCGGCTCGATGCGTTCCAGCCCCATGTGGATGTGCCCCAACAGGCGTCCTTCGTCGGAATAGTCGTTGGCAAGCCCGCCGGTAAGCTCCCACACCTTGCCGATGTCGTGGAACAGCGCCCCGGCCAGCAGGGCCTGGCGGTCCAGTTCCGGATAGTGGTCGGCAATGCGCAGGGCCAGCCCAACCACGGACAGCATGTGCTCCACAAGGCCGCCAACGTAGGCATGGTGCACCGACTTGGCGGCGGGCGCGGCCAGCAGGCGCGGGGCGATGTCCTCGTCGCGCAGCACGGCCAGCACGAACTTGCGCCACGGCGCGTGGGTGAATTCCGCCTTGCACAGGGCGATCAGTTCATCCAGCATCTCCTGCGCGGGGCGCGGACTGGCGGGCAGAAACAGGCCAAGGTCCAGCCCGGCCTGCTCGGTGTCGTCCAGCACGCGCAGGCGACCGATGGTTACCTCCACCTTGTCGCGATAGGTGCCGGAGCGGCCTTCCACATCCACGATCTGCCCGGCGGCCAGGTCCGGATAGGCCTGGCTCTGGGGGCTCCATATCTTGGCCTCCATGCTGCCGGTGGCGTCGCGCAGTTCCAGCCGCCAGAAGGGGCCGTTGCGCGACTGTTGCAGGGTGGCCGAACCGAGCAGGAACAGCCCGCTCACCTCGTCGTTGGCGGCGATATCTCGTATGGTTTGTCTTTTTTCCATGTGCGTCGTAAGGAAGCGGCCATGCCCGTATCCCGGCGATAATGAAAACGCCGGGGACGCAGGCGGAAAAGCGCCAGCGCGGGGACGGCCTATTTGCCGCAAGGTGCCTGCTTTTCGGCCACGTTGTCAATGCGCGGGGATACCGGATACGCACAGGTGCGCGCACGCACGCTGCCCCTACGGGGCATAGCCGAACACGGGCGGAGCATGGCAGACAAGCATCGCGCCTCTGCCCGCACGCCTGCCGGTAGACACCAGCCTGTCATCGCGACGCCGCCATTTCCGGGCAGCCTATGCACCACGGCACGGAAACATCACGCAACAGCATCACGGGGCGCGCCCGAGCACGCCGCCCAAGAGAAAGGACAATACCTCATGATCATCGCCCTGACCAACGACGACGGCATCCAGGCCCCCGGCCTGCGCGCCATGTACAAGGCCCTGCTGGACGCCGGGCACGAGGTGCACGTGGTGGCCCCGGTCACCGAACAGTCCGCCGTGGGCCACGCCGTGACCATCAGCCTGCCCCTGCGCGTGAAGGAATTCCACGAAAACGGCTTTCGCGGGCGCGGGGTGTACGGCACCCCCACCGATTGCGTGAAGCTGGGCCTGTCGTGCCTGCTGGACAAGAAGCCCGACGTGGTGGTGTCCGGCATCAACGCCGGGGCCAACGTGGGGCCGGACATCCTGTACTCCGGCACGGTGTCGGCCGCCACCGAGGCGGCGCACATGGGGTACCCCGCCCTGGCCGTTTCGTACGATTCGTTCCGGCCCGCCGACCTTTCCGGCCAGGCCGCCCACGCCGCCGGGCTGCTGGCCGCGCTGGACTGGAATGCCCTGCCCGCCCGCTGCGTGGTGAACCTGAACTACCCCGCCCAGCCCATGCCCGAGGTGAAGGGCGTGCGCGCCTGCCCCCAGACCCGCGCGGTGTGGAAGGACTGGTACGACCACCGGACGGATCCACGCGGCGGCTCGTACTGGTGGTTGAACGGCGTCATCCCGCCGGAGACCGTGGCCCCCGGCACCGACCGCGCCCTGCTGACCGAAGGGTGGATCACCCTTACCCCGCTGCGCTTCGACTTCACCGACCACGCGGCCATGGACGTGCTGGCCAGAGTGCAGGGCGACGGAGTCAGTGACCAGGCAAACGCTCACACCGGCGGCCAGACCGACGGCGAGATATAGCCGCGCACGCCGCCTCGTTGACCGCGCCACGTATCGCCGGATGGGCACCTGCCCGAATGCGGGCGACACACGCACGGCAGCATGAGAATCAAAACGGACGCGCCAGAACGCCATGAACCGAAGGGGGCGGCAACTCATTGCTTCCCTGCCTGCTGACGCGTGCCGTTCAGGCAACCCGACGAAATCCGCATCGCGGACTGCCCGCTGCCCAGACCGCTCTGGTATTGACCCCCGGCGCAGATAAGGCCAAAAGCAATACATACTTCAAGAACAGGTGCGCCATGACCATAGAAAAAATTGCAATGCCTGTGTCCTCCACAGTCCTGCACAAGTATTATCCAATAATCAAATTCATACCTCGCGAATTCATTGACATCATTACCATCGGGAAAACTTCAGAATGTATGGTGCGTTTGGCACAAGAAGGCTATAGTGTCATACCTGCTTCGCGCAAGATAGATATTTCTCCATACGCCATGGGCCTGTACACCAGCGAGCAGTGGGAATGGGTAGATGACAGCAAAAGACCAAAGAAGAAGCTTCTCATCGACCACGCTTCACTTGAAGCTACACAATATGATTTCGACCATGAAATTGTTATCTGTGAAAAATTCACGCATAACGGAAACACAAACTGCGACACCATATATACTGGCCTTTTTCAGTTCGACAATGACGCGCTCAATTTGTATATAAACAACAAGAAAATACTACGAGATACCATCCTGAAGGAATACGGCTTCAAGGATACATCTCTCCCATTAGTTGTGTGTTTTACAACAATAATGGATGACCACCATGAACTTGTAGAACCCCTCATAGAAATTTCACGTCATACGAATCTTATCGTCAAGGCGTATGCGTGGCATACTGAATTGCAAGAAAAAATATCAAAGGCAGGCGTCACCACGTTCGGAATGCGCGATTTCAGACATATTGACCCGCGTCTTGCCGCCGATTGCTTCCTTACATCATACTCCACAACGGCACTCATGACGGCTGTCATGCTTGGGCAAAACATCACCGTATACCACACAACGCGCGAATTCGACATCGGGCGTACAAATACATATTATGAACGTGGCGTTTTTCAGCACCCTCTCTTTCCACGCTGCCGAGACCTTGAGGCCCGACTGGGCTCCATCCCCATTACAGATGTCGGCGCCCTTCTGCGCAACCTTCAGGAAACGATGCGCTCGCAAACCTACAAGGACAGACTGAAGGCATTGCAGGACGAAACCTACGGGCGCTATCACATCGTCAACGCCCCCGCCATGACGGCCATGGAAGTGCTTTCCGTATTCAGGCGAGGACGCTTCTCCGGTGTCCTCGGCGATACAGACAGCCCCGCCGCGTAGCCTCCACGCCTTCCACACGGGTCCGGCATCGATAGGTCGAAAGAACAGCCGGGTGACCGCGTTCCGCGGTCACCCGGCTGTTCTTTCGACACGTCGTGCCCACCCTTTCGGATGGCAACCGCATGGCGCATGCAACTACGATGCACGCCCGCCATCCAGCAGCGAAAGCAGCAGTTCCGCCGTTCGTCGCGCACCGTGGCGCACATCGCTGCGGCCCAGTACGCTCAGGCGGATGGCCTCATTCCTTGCCGGATACTCCGTGTCCTCCAACAGCGCATCAAGATGCCGCAGCAGCGTCGGCACGTCCTCCATGGAGCACGACCCGCCCAACCCTGCAATGACAGCCCGGCCCCATGGATTGGCGCCGGGCCGGACGGTGCCGCGTGGATGCAGCTTTTGGCGGTCCCGGCTGCCTTCGCAGTACTCCCTCTCCTGCTCTGTGTGGTAGGCCAGCACCCGCTGCCCGGCCAGAAACACCGAAAGCAGCGTGGACCCCGCCAGCCCGCACAGGACGCAATCGGCGGCCATGCGCAGCTCGTTGCCGCCTGCCCCCGAGCGCGTCCAGCCCAGCACCCGCCCCATGTCCAGCGCCGCGTAGCGCTCCACGTCGTCCGGAAACGGTTTCAGCACCACCAGGCCGCCCTGCGGGTGCAGGGCGTCGGCCAGCCCGCGCAGGCCTTCGGCCACCTCGTGGCAATTGTCCAGCGCCGAGGCATAGCAGACCACCAGCGGCCCGCCCCGGTCTTCTTGCTCCAGATCGTCCATGACCCGTGCGCGCAGCGCAGCCCTGTCCTCGTGCATCAGGCGCAGCATCTCTTCAGTGAACTGGTACGGCCCGGTGAACAGGCACTGCTGCCAAGGGGCCTGAGCTTGCTGCTGCAACGCCAGCGCCTCGAAGGGATAGATGCAGTGGCTCTGGTATGGATGCCCCGCCCCGCCAGTATAGGCGGTGGTATGCGGCAGATACACCGCCACGGGGGGCAGCAGATCATCTGGCCCGGCAACAGGGAAATGCATCTGGATGGCGTGGTCCGCCACCACCATGGCATAGCGCCACCACTCCGGGCGTGGAACATGCTTGCAGGGCCCAAAGCCAAGCGCAAGCAGCTCTTCGCGGGCGGCGCCATCGACCCCCCAGCCGTCCTCGCCGGTGTCCACATCCACGCGGTCCGGGGGCAGCAGACGCAACAACGGAAGATAGTACGAAAGAAAGTACCCCCGGATGACGAACAGCATCCTCCCGTTGCAGCCGAGCTCTGCATGGCGGCGGGCCGCCTCCGCCCGGTGCGCCTGCGCCAGCAGCGACGCAATGCCCGTCTGGTCCGGCATGGCCTGCCAGGCCCGCAGGAACAGGCGCTTGGCCCGGTCCGGCTCCCCCTTGTGCAGGTGCAGCATTCCCAGGCGGCACAACGCCTCCACGTCGGCAATGCGACTCACGCCACGCTCCTCGTCGTCTTGCAGCCCCGGCATGCACTGCCCCATTCCGCGCGCCCGTACACCCCGCCCATCATGCGCCCCCCGAGCCGGATGCCGTGCCGGGGGGCGCGTCGCGCCTTCCCGGCAACTCCGCCATATCGGACAAATCCAGCATTTCCAGCACCGCGCGCGCGGAGGCCCCGACATCCCCGTGTTCGCCAAAGCGCAGGGTCAGATGCGGTTCGCGCGGCACCTCCACCATGCGCTCGCAGGCCATGTCCCGCACCTGACCGTTGGCAGCGGCGGCATAGAGGCCCTTGGGATCCCGCCTGCGGCGTTCTTCCTCCGGCACATCGAGCCACACTTCGAGATACCCGGGCAGGTGCTCCCGGTTCCAGGCATGCAGATCGTGGAACAGGCTGATGGTTGCGACCACCACGGTAAACCCTTGCAAGGCCAACATGCGCGCCATGCGCGCATAGGTGAAGGCAAGGCGCTGCCTGCTTTCCCGGTCAAAGCCGCACCGGGCCGCGTCCAGCACCTCGCGCAGTTCGTCGCCATCCAGCAATACTGCGCGTTCCCCCAGGCAGGGCATGAGAGCCCGTGCCAGAGTGGTCTTGCCCGCGCCGGAAAACCCGGTGATCCAGATGACTCTGCCGCCGGAGTGCTGTGCCGTCATCGCCTAGGCCTTGCGGGCTATCCATGCGCGGGTGGTGTATTCGGCCTTGATGTGCTGCAATCCCGTCGTCTGCTCCCTGATGTAATCTATGAAGTCGGAAAATCTTTCCTCGCCGGCCTGAACCCGAACATCATTCACTGACTGCCACAAGCCTATATAGTGCTCTGGCGTCTGCAATTCCGTATGCCTTCCCTCAACATACAGAACATCTTCAAACGTGCCGCACGAAGCAAGACGATCAAGAAGCGTATCGCAAAATTCAGACCGTCCTGACGAAACACGCTTCATGGATGGCACAAGATTTTTGAGATGCTCCTCTATGCGCACAAGCAACGGGTTGGATTCATACCTGCGCGTATTCCACAAAGCCATGAACAGACCACCCGTTTTCAGCACGCGAGAGAACTCTGCCACGGCACGGTCGAAATCAGGCCAATGAAACGAAGACGCCATGCACGCGAAATCAAAAGATTCCGCAGGCAACCCCGTATCCTCGGCAGAACCGGCATGCCAGGCGATGCTGTAAGCTCCGTTCTGGCGTATGCCTTCGATGCGCATGGCTTCGTTGGGTTCCACCGCCGTCATGTTGACGCCGCGCTGCGCCAGCATGCGCGTCCAGATGCCGGTGCCGGCTCCCGCGTCCACCCCCCGCAATTGCGAAGGCTCTTTGCGCAGGAGCCCGAGAAAGGCGTCGAGCACGAAAGGAGAATATCCGGGACGGTACCGGGCGTAATTATCCGCAAGATTCGTAAAGTCACCGTGCTGCATGTCGTTCCTCGAAATTGTTGCTCGTATTTTCCCGTAAGGGCTGGTCACTCCGTACAATCAAAGCCGTATGGCTACCGCCAGTCGTGGCTCCAGCCGGGCGCCGCCAGCGCGCTCCGGTAGCGATCAAGATCGTCGCCGCTGTCCGTTTCGCACCAGCGCCCCGCCACGGGCACGGCGCCCACCGGGGTGCCGTCGCCCAACAACAGGCGCAGAAAGCCCGTCATGTCCGTGCGCGCCACCGCGTCGCCCAGCCGGGCGCAGCGTTGCGTCACCATCCGCCAGCCTTCGCGGCTGACCTTGATGAGCCCCATGTACTGCCCGCAGATGTCGTCCAGCGAACCCGGCTTGCCGCCGATCTCCGCAAGCCGCCCCCCTTCCTGCCGGAAGGTTTCCGCATCCAGCAGCGGGTCGCCGAAGCGCAGCCGCCACAGAGGTTCCCAAAGCGTGTCGTAGGTGATGGCGACATGGTCGGGGTGCGCCAGCAAGGCAGCCACATGGCCGGGGTGGTAGACGATGTCCGAATAGGAGATGACGGCCTGCCCGGCGCCCTGGTCGAACTGACGCTCCAGCCACGGCGCGGCGCACAGCAGGGTGGAGAGCATGTTGGTCCGCGCCCAGTCGGGATTTTCGAGTGTGGCGTAGGCGTCGGCGGGCATGCCCTGCGCCTCCGGTTCCAGCATGTGTCCCAGGTAGCCGCCCACCACCAGCAGCGGCGCGGCCCCGCCAGTACGCAGGGCATCGATCTGCCAGTGCAGCAGGGGGCGCCCCGATAGTTCGGTGAGGCACTTGGGGCGGTCCCCGGTAAGTCCCTTCATGCGGGACCCGCGCCCCGCCGCCAGGATAAGGCCCACGGCGTGATTCATATCTGCTCCGGCGTGAACAGGCGCTGCATCAATGCAACATCGCACGCCCCGTAAGGATGTTCTCGTTCGGGATGCCACAGCACGCCGACCACGCGGCGCCCCGGCAGGTGAAATGCCTCCACCGTGCCATCCGGGGCCAGGGCGTCGGATACCAGCACGGGCGCCAGCATGTCACGGGCCAGCACCAGCCGGTGGTACGAATTCACGTCTTCCGGCGTCCAGTCCTGCCGTTCGGTCAGAGGATGTCGCGTTCCTGCGTGCACCCCGCCGTCGGTTGCGCGCGTGGAGCCCCCCAGCATGTGGTTGATGACCTGCGCGCCCCGGCATACCCCAAGGACAGGGATGTCCCGCGCCATGGCCCAGTGGAACAGGGCCGCCTCCGTCGCGTCCCGTTCGGGAAAGACGCCCCAGTCATCGCCGCCGGTCAGCACAAGGCCGTTGACGGCATGGGCCTCGGCCAGACGCACGGCACCATCACCCGCATTGGGTATGGGCAGCCACGCCGCGCCCGGCAGGGCCACGGCAAGGAACCGCCCCCAGTCCTGGGCCAGGGCATCGCGGCGTTCGGCGTGGCCGGGCGCCTCGGTCACGCGCATGGTCAGTGCAAGGCGTGCGTTCACGTATGGCTCACAAAGGCTGCAGGGTGCAGGCACCAGCATCGAGCAGGGCCGACTGGGCCGAGGTGATCTGTTCGAACAGCAGCTCGCCGACACCGATGGCCGCAGGCAGGCCGTATTCGGCGCAGCGGATGGCCATGTGCGAATTGGTGCCGCCGAACATGGTGACCAGCCCGGCGATGCCGCGCGAGAATATCCAGTCGAAGCCGGGATCCGCGTTCTCGATGCACACCAGCCGCCCGGTAATGTCCGCCGAACAGGGCGAATCGGGGTACAGGCGCGCCAGCGGCGCTTCCGTGCGTCCGTGCCCGATGAAGTTGGGGGCGCTGCGATGCTGCGGAACCACGTACACGTCGCGCGCGGAACGGATGATGTACCCGAGCTTGATGCTGCGCCCGAGGTTGGACAGTTCGCGCCCCTTGTCGGCCAGTTCGCGGAAATAACCCCGGGCGTTGCGCAGCAGGGAATGCGATGCCCATTCCATGACATCGCGCACTTCGAGGTGGGACAGGTCGTCGCGTGAAAGCCCCAGCCTGTCGCCCCACAGGGCGAGCAGTTCCAGCATGTCCGAAAGGTTGCGCGTAAAGATGAACTTCGCCAGTTCGCGTCCGGCGATGCTGCGGCGGGCATACTCCAGCAGACCATCCGGTTGGGTGTTGCCAAAGTGCGTCTCGTGCAGGAGTGAGGCAATGTTGTTGTATTCCTGCGGGGTAAGCGCAAACGGGGCTTCCGCTTCAACCATGGACACGGGGCTGGAATCCGAGAACAGCCCGTCGCGGTCCGCATAGCGGGGGGAAAGGATGTCGTAGCTGCAGGGCCGCAGATGCCCGTAGCGGGCCAGAAACGTTTCCCTGTCCATGCCGCTGCGACACACGGACATGAGGTCGTGCGACATCTCGCCCGAAACGGTCCGGATGGTGGTCTTGAGCGCCGCCAGCCGTTCGGGCGACAGCGCGCCGCGCTCCACGGTGGAGCGTAGCAGCGATTCCGCGATGAACGCGTGCCGGGCCAGGATGGAGAACGGCAACGTGCCGAACAGGCGGCATTCCTCGGCCAGCAACACCAACTGGGGCAACGGCTTCATGCCCTGAGCAAGCGCGTCCGCCGACATCCTGCCGCGCGCGGCCTGCCTGTTGCGCAGTTCCGTGACCGCCTCGTACGCCCAATCCATCGATGACCGTTGGCCCGGCTCCAGGCAGCGTGCCGTCAGCCTGTGCAGCGCCGCCCGAAAGTCCTCGCGCCGGGCACGGGTGAGCAGCCCCGGGTAGCGTTCGTCCAGATGTTTGTCGAAGCAGAAATCCAGCGCGGTCTGGGCCACCTGAAACTCCACCTTGTCATGGAATTGCGGGTGGGTATCCAGCCTGTCCAGCCATGCCCCCACGAGGGTTTCGGCGGTGACCCCGTCGAGCCCGGCGGGAAGAAAGGAATTGAAGCTGACGCGCACGTCGATGAACGGACGTCCCGCCACCATGAGCATCAGCTCTTCCGGGGGCATCTGGCGGTATCCCATGAATTCGCGGGCCTGGCTCCACACTCTGCGGGTGATGAGTTCGCGGTACAGCGAGCTTGCCAGCAGGCGGGGGGTGACGCCGATCATTTCCGCCGGGTTCCAGTCGGGCATCACGCCCAGAATGGTGCGTTGCCCGAAAAGGCCCGGCCACTGCCCCACCCTTTCCGAAATGAAGTCCACCACAAAGCCTATCTTGGCGCGCACCTGTCCGTCGGCACCGGCTATCCAGCGGGCCTGCGTGCAGATTGGCCGCACCTGCAACAGGTGCAGCACCCCCGTCCCGTCAAGGCAGAATTCCATGTCCAGTTCATCGTGCCCGCACAGGGCCTCCACCCTGCGCGCCAGCGCGATGAACGAACGCAGTCTGCGCGAATCCCAGTGCTCGTCTTCCGCATCACGAAAGACGAACACCGTCTTGCTGGCGTTGCGCCCGCCCGTGATGGCGTCGGCCTGGCCCGATTCGTCATAGTTGACCACGTAGTACGGCGCGCCGTCGGCATGCACGCGCGTCATCATGACGCCGCTGACGACGATGCCTTCGACCATGGGCTGCACCAGCACTTGATCGTCTGGGGCGGCAAGATCGGCGGGGCCGGTGGGATTGGAGGAATCGGAAGCGCCATAGGAGGCGATGACGGTTTCCACGGCAGCGGCAAGGGCATCCCGGTCGTCGGCCGGAACGTCCAGCACGGACGTGAAGGCCCCCGCGCCGGAGCTTTCCCGGCCATCCTCGCGGCGGCACGAACTGCGCACGGCAAGCCTGGCGCCGGGAAAGGCCCGCGCCAGCAGGGCAAGCGTTGCTTCCCGCGCGGCCAGCCATTCGCCCACGCTAAAGGAGCGCAGGGGCGGTATGTGCAGATCCTCGTAAGCGGAAAGCCACTTCAGAGTGTCGGCCTTGGAAGTGAACGGCAGTACACCGCCCCTTGTGTCTTCACGATAACTCACTGCGCGCCTCGCACCATGCTCTTCTCCGTTACCCCAACCAGTCCGGCAGGCCCGCTCCGTACGGAAAGCACGGCGTGCGCCCGCCGCCTGGCCGGGATGTCGTGATACCGACACGACCCTGCATAGCCTTGCAAAGTGCATTCCACATTCACATATCGCCACCCCGTCGCCGGTCACCCCGGAAATCGCCTGCGCACCCGAAAGACAGCCCGGCCCCCTGCACGCGCACACAGGCACGATTTGCCGACATCGTTGCAACGCCAGCCTTCGTTCGTGACGGTGCGCGTTACCAGGCGGCAGGCTTCCGCGCGGCCCCTTCCCCGCTCCATACGCCCGCGTGATCCCTTTTGCGCGAAGGACGGACAGCCTTGCGCGGCCCATCTTTATTTTTTTCACGGATTCTGGTATCTTTCCCGCGCCTTCGTCGAGAGGCCATACCCGCCCCCCTGCGCCATGGCGCCATGCGCGGCTGCACCTTCACGGAAGGGCACGCAAAGGCTCAGGCAGGCCACGGGCAAAGCACAGACGGACGGATCTTCCGAAGGCATGCCCGGATCGCGCGCGCCACCCCCGCAGGTACCCACCGGCGGGACGCGACCGACGAACTCATTTCCACCGCCGGACCAGCAGGCATCACGCCCGTCCGGCGCAGCAGGAGGAATCCATGCCGCTGACCGGTCCCAAGCAGATGTTCGAGCGGGCCTACAAGGAAGGGTACGCCATCGGCGCCTTCAACGTGAACAACATGGAAATCATCCAGGGCATCATGCAGGCGGCCGGCGATGAAAAGGCCCCGCTGATCCTTCAGGTTTCCGCTGGCGCCCGCAAGTACGCCGGGCAGAACTACATCGTGAAGCTCATCGAGGCGGCCCTGCTGGACACCGACCTGCCGGTGGTGCTGCACCTGGACCACGGCCAGGACTTCAACATCTGCAAGGACTGCATCGACGGCGGCTTCACCTCGGTCATGTACGACGGCTCGCACCTGCCGTACGAAGAGAACATCGCCGTCACCAAACAGGTGGTGGAATACGCCCACGCGCGCGGCGTGTGGGTGGAAGCGGAACTGGGCCAACTGGCGGGCGTGGAGGACGAGGTTTCGGCGGAGCATTCGGTGTACACCGACCCCGACCAGGCCGTGGACTTCGTGAAGCGCACCGGCTGCGATTCGCTGGCCATCGCCATCGGCACCAGCCACGGGGCCTACAAGTTCACCGGCGAGGCCAAGCTGGACTTCGCCCGGCTGGAAAAGATCACCAGCATGCTGCCCGGCTACCCGCTGGTGCTGCATGGCGCATCCAGCGTGCCGCAGGAATTCGTGGAAATGGCCAACACATACGGCGGCAAGGTGGGCGGCGCCAAGGGCGTGCCCGAAGACCTGCTGCGCAAGGCGGCCACCTACGGCGTGTGCAAGATCAACATCGACACCGACATCCGCCTGGCCATGACCGCTACAATCCGCAAGCATTTCATGGAAAAACCGGCTGACTTCGACCCGCGCGCGTACCTCAAGCCCGCGCGCGACGCCGTGAAGAACATGGTGCAGCACAAGATCCGCAACGTGCTGGGCTGCTCGAACAAGATCTAACCGTCTCAGGGGAACGGACTCATGATCAAGCTTGGGATGAACGGGTTCGGCCGCATTGGCCGCTACCTCGTCAGACTGCTGGCCGACACCGACGACCTTGGCGTGGTCGCCATCAACGCCCGCGCCGACAACGCCTCTCTGGCCCGCCTGTTCAAGTACGATTCGTGCCACGGCACCTTCCGGGGCGAAGTGTCCCACGACGATGCCGGGCTGATCGTCAATGGCCGCCACATTGCCGTCACCCGCGAACGCGCGGGGGAATGGAAGTGGAAGGACCTCGGCATCGACATCTCGGTGGAAACCACGGGCACCATCAAGGACCGCGCGGGCCTTGCGCAGCACCTGGCCTGCGGCGCGAAAAAGTCCGTCATCAGCGCCCCGGCCAAGGACGCCGACGTCACCGTGGTCATGGGCGTGAACCATGGCGACTACGACCCGGCCAAGCACGACGTGATCTCCGCCGCCTCGTGCACCACCAACTGCCTGGCCCCCGCCGCCAAGACCATCCACGAGGCGTTCGGCATCAAGCACGGCCTGATGACCACGGTGCACTCGTACACCATGAGCCAGCGCATCCTGGACGGTTCGCACAAGGATCCGCGCCGCGCCCGCGCCGCCGCCCTGTCCATGATCCCCACCACCACCGGGGCGGCAAAGGCCACCACGCTGGTCATTCCCGCGCTGGCGGGCAAGCTGGACGGCATGGCCGTGCGCGTGCCCACCCCCAACGTGTCGCTGGTGGACCTGACCTGCGAACTGGAACGCCCCACCAGCGTGGAAGAGGTGAACGCCCTGCTGAAGGCCGCAGCCGAAGGACCGCTGCTGGGCAACATGGGCTATACCGAAGAGCCGCTGGTGTCCGTGGACTACATGGGCTCCACCCACGGCGGCGTTGTGGACGCGCTGTGTACCAGCGTCATCGGCGGCACCATGCTGAAGCTGATCATCTGGTACGACAACGAGGCGGGCTTCACCAACCAGTTGGTGAGGCTGCTGCGTATGGTCGGCAAGGATATCTAGCGCCACATCCGCATCGCGAACAAATGCAGACGGCGTCCATCCCCTTGCGGGATGGACGCCGATCTCTTTTCGGATGCCGGAAGCAACTATCCGGTCAGCACTCCACCACGCTGACCGCAAGCCCGCCGGATGACGTTTCCTTGAACTTGGCGTTCATGTCGCGCCCTATCTCGGCCATGGCCGCAATGACGCTGTCCAGCGTCACCCGGTGGTGGCGCGGGTCTTCGCAGGTGGCCAGCAGGCAGGCGTTGTAGGCCTTTACCGCGCCCACGGCGTTGCGCTCGATGCAGGGAATCTGCACGTAGCCGCCCACCGGGTCGCAGGTCAGGCCCAGGTGGTGCTCCAGGGCGATTTCCGCCGCGTTCTCCACCACGTGCACCGGATTGCCACGCGCGTGGGCCAGCATGGCGGCGGCCATGGCCGACGCCACGCCCACCTCGCCCTGACAGCCCACCTCGGCCCCGGCGATGCCCGCGTTGTGCTTGGCCAGAAAGCCCACCGCCGCCGATGCCAGCACCCCTTCACGCACGGCCCTGTCGCCTATGGCAAGGTCGTGGCGCATGGCGTAGAGCAGTGCGGGCATCACCCCGGCGGCACCGCAGGTGGGCGCGGTGACGATGACCCCGCCTGCCGCGTTTTCCTCTGCGGCGGCAAAGGCGTAGGCGTTCAGCCGCCCCAGAAAGACATCCACCTCGTTGGGCAAACGCTGGGCGCGCATGAGCAGTACGCGGGCCTTGCGGTGCACTCCCAGGGTGCCGGGCAGCGGGCCGCCGTCCTCGATGCCGCGCCGCACGCTGGCTTCCATCAGTTCGATGATGGCGGCCAGTCGGTCCAGGATGACGGCACGCCCCATGCCGGTAACGGCCATTTCGTTTTCCAGGATCAATTCATGGATGGTCAGCCCTGTTTCCACCAGCCGCGCGCGCAGTTGCGCCATGCTGCGGTACGGGTGCGCGGGCCTGCCGCGCTCTTCGGGCTGCCAGCCCTTCCACTGGATGAACCCGCCGCCCACGGAATGATACTCGCGCTCGCACAGAACCGTGTCGTGCGCATCCAGCAGTTCCATGACCAGCGTGTTGCTGAAGGGGTAGGCGTGCTGCACCGCATCGCGCCGCACCGTACCTTCGGCAAGCACAAGGGCCGCCGGGCCAATGCGCAGGATGCGTTCCCCTTCCGGCAGCGCGGGCAACGATTCCAGCAGCCCCGGCGGACAGGTGGCGGGCCGGTGCCCCAGCAGCCCGGCCAGCACCGCACCGGTTGTGCCGTGGCCCACGCCGGTGGCGCTCAGCGAGCCGAACAGGCGCACGCGGATGT
>NZ_VRYY01000332.1 GCF_015731765.1 Nitratidesulfovibrio oxamicus | reverse complement strand
GAACGGCGCGCACCGCGTCCACGTCCAGCCCCCAGTCCGCCGCGCGCAGCGGCACGTGCACGGGCACGCCCTCGGCCATCAGCACCTGCTCGGCGTGCGAGGCGTAGCCCGGCGAGGGGATGATCACCTCGTCGCCGCGCTCCACCACGGTGAGCATGATCATCACCAGCGCTTCCATGGCCCCCACGGTGACGCCGATTTCCGTCTCCGGATCGAAGCGCGCGCCCTTGCGGGCCAGGATGTCCGCGGCAATGGCCTCGCGAAGGGCGGGCATGCCGGGTTGCAGGCTGTAGCGCCCCGCAGTGGGGTCGTCGCGCAGGGCGCGACACACGGCCTCCACGATGTGGTCCGGCGTGCGGAAGGACGGCACGCCCTGCCCCAGCGACACGCAGCCGCCCACCTTGGCGGCCAGCATGGGCATGAGCTTGGTGGCGGAAATGCGGATGTTGCGCACGCGCTCGGCAACGCGCAGGGACGATTCCGAAGAGGCGATGTCGGACATGATCGGCTCCGGTGACCAAGAGAGGTCGGCAGAAATGGACGGAGGGAACGAAACGGCCGCGCGGATGGGCAAGCTCCGCACTGCGCGCGGGCACCCGGTGGCACGATGCGTCGGCCAGCCTTGGGCTATACCCGCCCGCGCCGCGCTCCGCAACGCGCGGGAACGAGGCAAGGTTGCCGAAGGCGCACGGCTGCTGCACGCATGGCCTGCTGACAGGATCATGGAGGAGGACAGCCCGCGACCGGCAGCGAGGGGCGATGGCGGCGGTGCCCCATCGCGGCACGGTGCATGGCCCGCGCTTGCATCGGCCCACACGCAGTGGCACCCTGATGGAGCGGCAGCACGAACCAATGCTGCCCGCCCGCCATCCTGCGAGGTTCGCATGAAGTACACCTGCACCATCGAACACCTGCCGGGCTCGCGCCCGCTGGAGGCGCCCCCTCGGCCCCCCCGCCATGCGGTCGGGCACCGGGCGGGTTACGACACCGGATTCGGCATGGACGCCGCGCCGGACAACGCTGACGACAGCGATTATGGCCAGCGCCCTGTGCCCGCTTCCGGCCTGCCCCTGCCGGTGCGCGACCGCATCGTGCTGGATGCGGCCCCCGGCGAGGTGCCGTGGCACATCGCCCTGAAGTTCCTGGGGTATCTTCTGTACCGGGAATGGGAGCCGCGCGTGGAGGAAGGCGTGGGCTGGCACTACAAGCCGGACCTTGTCTCGCTGGACGCAGCGGGAAACATCCGGCTGTGGCTGGACTGCGGGAACATCGCGGCGCGAAAGACCGACCGGGTGGCGGCCAAGCTGGGCGAGGACACGCCCTTCCGCATCCTGCGCCGGACGGAGAAGGACGCCCGGCAACTGGCGGTCACGCTGGCGGGCAAGGTGCGCCACCCGCAGCGGGTGCGCCTGATCGCCTTTGACGCGGGATTCGTGGACGCCATCGCGGCGGGGCTGGACAGCACCAACCGCATCAAGGCCCTGCGCGGGGCCGACCGGCTGGACCTGACCTTCGAGACGCGGCAGGACCGGCTGGAATTACGCAGCCGGTTGCATGTGCTGGAATTGAAGGGGTAGCGAAGGCTATCCGCTGCATTTCACCTTGCCGGGCTCGCATGGACTGTTTTTGAAAGCATGCAGCGCAATGTACCCTCGTCCCCCAATTGAAAAGTCTTGAAAGAGGGGGGAGGGTTCGGGAGGGGGGAGAAAACTTCTTCAGAAGTTTTTTCCCCCCTCCGATTCATCCCGCTCTCAAAAACTCTCTTTTACCCGAACACCTTGCCGGGGTTCATGATGCCCTTGGGGTCGAACACCTGGCGAATGCCACGCTGCAACCGGATGGAGGCGGGGGAAAGTTCCAGGGGCAGCAGGTGCTTCTTGGCCTCGCCGATGCCGTGCTCGCCGGAGATGGTGCCGCCAAGCTCCAGCACCTTGCCCACCAGCGCCACGATGCCCTGCTCCACCACGTCGCGGGTATCGCGGGTGGGGGCGGTGACGTTGAGATGGATGTTGCCGTCGCCCGCGTGGCCGAAGGCGAAGATCTCCATGCCGTAGCGCTGCTCGAACTCGGGCAGCGCGGCCACCAGTTCGGCGATGGCCCCAAGGGGCACGGCCACGTCCTCGGACATGTACAAGGCGGCGTAGTCGTGGATGCGCAACGACACCTGGCGGCGCGCGCCCCACACGCGGGCGCGGGTTTCCTCGTCGGCGGCGGGCAGCACGTGGGTGGCGCCCTGCTGGCGGCAGATGGCGGCCACCAGGTCAAGCTCGGGCACTATCTGCTCGCGCGCCCCGTCCAGTTCGATGATCAGCAGCGAGGGCTTGTCGCCGGGCACGGGGATGGGCAGCAGTTCGCCCAGCAGACGGATGCAGCGGTGGTCCAGGAATTCGATGGCCGAGGGCAGGTGCCCTCCCCCCAGCACTGCGGCCACCCCGCGCATGGCGGCGGCCATGTCGGGGAAGGCCACGGCCATGCTCACGGTGGCGGGCGGCAGGGGCACCAGTTTCAGGGTCAGGGCGGTGATGACGCCCAAGGTGCCTTCCGATCCGCACAACAAATGAGCCATGTCATAGCCCACCACGCCCTTGCGGGTGCGCACCCCGGCGCGCAGCAGTTCGCCGTCGGGCAGCACGGCCTCCACACCCAGCACGTAGTCGCGGGTGACGCCGTACTTGACGCAGGCGGGGCCACCCGCGTTGGTGGCCACGTTGCCGCCGATGGTGGAGCGGTCCATGCCCGCCGGGTCGGGCGGGTAGTACAGGCCCTGCTCGGCGGCGGCGTCGCGCACGCGCTGCGAGATGACGCCCGCCTCCACCTCGGCCACCAGGTTGCGAGTGTCGATGGCGCGGATGCGATTCATGCGTTCCAGCGACAGCACAACCCCGCCGCGCACGGCAAGGCAGCCGCCCGCAAGGCCGGTGCCGCCGCCGCGCGGAATGACCGGAATGGAATGGGCGTTGGCGCAGCGCAGCAACGCCTGCACCTGCTCCACGGTTTCCGGCAGCACCACCATGTCGGGGCCGGCGCGCAGTTCAGAGGCGTCGCGGTCGTAGGGTTCGCCGGGGGCGTGCAACACGGCGGCTTCGCCCACGGCGGCCACGATGGCGGCGCGGTGGGCGTCGGTGAGCACGAAGCGGGGAGCGGAGACAGGGGCGGAAGGCTGGTTGCGATCAGGCATGTCGGCACGCTGGTCCGACCGCACGTCAGGGGGCGCACGCTTCGGCCCGCGCCGGGGTCTCCCGGAAGCGGGACCGGCTGGCGGGACCGGCGCGCGAAGCGTTACTGACGCGGGCGGCCGAACCCGGGAATGTGGAAGCGCTCCTCCACCTTGTGGAGCAGCCACGAAGCCACGGTGACAAGGAACAGGTAGTACGCGCCCACCACCAGGAACACCTCGGTGAACCGGAAGGTGCGGGACGCGAGCACCTTGGCCTCGCCCGTGAGCTCGATGCACGTGATCACGTAGGCGAGGGACGAGTACTTGATGAGATAGACGACCTCGTTGCCGCAGCCCGGCAGAGCGCGCCGCACGGCCTGGGGCACCACGATGGAGACGAGCGTCTGCATGGTGCTGAAGCCCAGCGCCTGGGCCGCACTGAGCTGCCCCTGGCGGATGGAGAGCAGCGCACCGCGCACGTATTCCGAATTGTAGGCCGCGCTGCACAGAATGAAGCCCAGCACGGAGGCGGCGTACGGTTCGAGGTAGATGCCGATGTTGGGCAGGCCGAAATAGAGGATGAACAACTGCACCAGCAGCGGCACCCCCCGGAAAAGGGCGGTGTAGGCGTTGGCAACGCGCTGCATCCACGGCTTGCCGAACACCCGCACGATCCCGATGATCACCCCGAACAGCAGGCCGAACACGGCGGAAGGCACGATGAGCTTCACGCTCATCCACAGCCCGGCGTTCAACTGGGGGAACACCCGGTCGACGAGGAAATCGACGTCGAACACTAGCTGCACTCCTCGCACAGGTCGGTCAGGCGGCTGCAGAAGTCTGCGGTGCGGGTGCCGGAACCGGGGGCCAGCAGTTCCGCCGGAGACCCGCGTTCGATGATGCTGCCCCGCTCCATGAACAGGATTTCGTGGGCCAGGGCGCGGGTGAAGTCCATCTGGTGCGAGGCCATGACCATGGTCATGCCGCCGCGGGCAAGGTCACGGATGACCGCCAGCACTTCGCCCACCAGTTCGGGGTCGAGGGCCGAGGTGGGTTCGTCCAGCAGCATGACCTTGGGGTCCATGGCCAGGGCGCGGGCAATGGCCACGCGCTGCTTCTGGCCACCGGAAAGCTGGGCCGGGTACAGGGTGGCGCGGTTGGCCAGACCCACCCGTTCCAGTTCGGCCATGGCCCGTTCCGCTGCGGCCTTGCGGCTCATGCCGCGCACCTTGCGCAGGGCGATGGACACGTTGTTCAGCGCGTCAAGATGGTCGAACAGGTTGAAATCCTGAAAGATCATCCCCACCTGCTGGCGAAAGGCGTACAGGTCGGACTTGCGCGCTGCGTCCACCACCCGGCCCTCCAGGCGGATGTGCCCCTCGTCCGGCGGGATGAGGTAGTTGATGCACTGGAGCAGCGTGCTCTTGCCCGCGCCGGAAGGCCCGATGAGCACCTTCAGTTCGCCCTTGTCCACATCCATGGAAATGTCGGACAGGATGCGCTTGCCGCCAAGGGTCTTGCCGATGTTCTCGAGGCGCAGGATGGGAGTGCCGGACGTGATGACGCTTTCGGGCGTGGCCATGGAGATATCCTTATAACGGTCCGTGGCTGGCATAGCCCGGAATGTGCAGCTTGTGTTCGAGACGGCGCAGCACCTTGAGCCCTATCAGGGTGATGACGAAGTAGAGCGCCCCTGCCGTCATGTACAGCGGCAGGTGCTCGTAGGTGCGCGAAGCCACGAAGTGGGTGCGGGCCATGATCTCGGGCGTGCCGAGCACGAAGGCCAGCGCCGAATCCTTGAGCAGGATGGAATATTCGTTGGACCAGCCGGGTATGGACAGGCGCAGGGCCTGCGGCAGGACGATGGACCGGATGGCGGTGCCGTCGCTCATGCCCAGGGCGCGCGCGGCGCGCAGTTGGCCCTGCGGCAAGCCCTGGATGGCCCCCCGGAATATCTGCGACTGGTAGGCCGCGCTGGTCATGCCCAGCACCAGGCACGAGGCGGCAAAGGCGGAAAGGTTCAGCCCGATGAGTTGGAACAGCCCGAAATAGAACAACAGCAGCAGCACCAGAATGGGCATGCCCCGGAAGAACCAGACGTAGAACCCCACGGCAAGCCGCACGGGCAGCGTCCCGTACACCTGGGCCACGGACATGGGCACGCCGAGCAACAGCCCCAGCGCCATGGCCCCGAACACGGTGGCGACGGTGACGAGGGTGCCTTCCAGAATGTACGGCAGGGCCTCTATGATGGTGGTAATGCTTTCAAGCATGGACGCGGGCCGGGCGGCCCCCCCCTTTTTTTGCTGTTGCGCGCCGGGGCGCAACGGGTTGCATACCCAAAAAAGGTCCGGAAGGCGACAGGATATTTCCCGCACCTTCCGGACGGACATGCCCAGGCTGGCCGTGACCACGCACGAACGTGGCCGCAACCGGTGCCGAACGCCGCAGCGCCCGGCGCCTTCTGGCCGGATTACTTCTTGGCCAGGTGCTTCTGCTTCAGCTGTTCCCAGTAGGGGTCAGCCATGAGCAGCTTGTAACCGTCATTGATCAGCTTCAGCAGTTCGGCGTCTTCCTTGCGGGTGGCCACGCCGAAATCTTCGGAATCGCCGTACACGCCCACGACCTGGATGGCCTTGCCCTTGGCGGCGGCGTCGTCGGCGGGCAGGTTGTCCATGGTGGCTGCGTCGATGCGGCCGTTCAGCACGTCTTCGATGGCCAGCGGGGCGGAATCGTAGAAGCGCAGGTCATAGCCGTAGCCCTTGGCTTCCTTGTCCTTCTGCAGGGCTTCTGCCTCGGAGGTGCCGCGCTGCACGCCCAGCTTCACCTTGCCCTTCAGGATCTGGTCGGCGTTGAGGGTGGAACCCTTCTTGGCGATGAAGACCTGCTTCACGTTCCAGTAAGAGTTCGAGAAATTGACCTTCTGCTTGCGTTCTTCGGTGATGGACATGCCGGAACAGACCATGTCGATCTTCTTGGCCAGCAGGTTGGGGATGATGCCGTCCCAGTCCATGGGCTGATGGGTGACCTTGAAGCCCATCTTCTTGGCGATCCAGTCCATGGACTCCACGTCGAAGCCAGCAGGCTTGCCGCTCTTGTCCACGTAGGCGAAGGGGGGATAGTTGGCGTCGATGCCGTTGATGTAGGCCTTCTCGGCAAAGGCCACGCCGCCAAGCGCAAGGACCAGGGCCAGCGCCGCCACAAGGGTGGTCATTCTGAACATGCTCGTGCTTCCTCTCGTTCGTTGAACCGTTGCTTCACCACGCCCACGCGCGGGGCCCGTCCCCGACACGTATACCCGGCCACGCATACCGTCATGCGAACATGCCGGAAAAGCTAAATTTCTTTATTGCGCTACCAGAAACGGAGTACCCGCGCAAGCGCCCCTCGCGTGATTTTGACAATTGCGTCGCCACTTGCCTTGCCGCGAGGGGCAAAGTCTGCCAAACTCGCCCCCAGCGCCCAGTCGCCCCCGGACCTCGCCGTCCGGCACGAGCGGCGCCATACCCCAAATGAGGTCGGACATGAAGAAATCCCTGGGTGCGCGCACCCTTGCCTATCCCACCCCGCTCTTTCTCGTGGGCACCTACGACCGCGACTCCCGCCCCAACATCATGGCGGCGGCGTGGGCGGGCATCTGCTGCTCGCAGCCGCCGAGCATCGCCGTTTCACTGCGCAAGGCCACCTATACCTACCGGTCCATCACCGAGCGCGGGGCCTTCACCATCTCCATCCCCTCGCGCACCTACGTTCGCCATGCGGACTATGCGGGCATCTATTCCGGCGAGAACGAGGACAAGTTCGCCTCGCTGGGGCTCACCCCGGTGCCCGGCGAGCATGTGGATGCGCCCTATGTGGGCGAATTTCCCATGGCCATCGAGCTGAAACTGATCCACCAGATTGAGATAGGTCTGCATACGCAGTTCATCGGCGAGATCATGGACGTGAAAGTGGACGAATCCTGCCTGCGCGATGACGGCCTGCCCGACATCAACAAGGTGGACCCGGTGATCTTCGCCCCGGTTTCGCGCGAATACTACGCCGTGGGCGAATTCCTGGCCAAGGCGTTCTCCGCGGGCAAGGGCCTGCGCTCCTGAGACCAGGCAAAGAGATGCTGCGCGGTCCCGCACCGGTTGCGGCGCCGCGCAGTTTTCCTTTATAGAAGCAGCCTGTCGCAGAACTTCCGTGCGCTGCACGGCCCACCAAAGACGGCCAGAACAAACCGGCCCCGCCCGGATGCCCCCCGGATGCCCATGACACTCTGCTCGGTCCAGGCCGCCCCCTGGCGCACAACCCTGCTGCTGGCACTGACGGACATCGCCGTCATCATCTGTGTCACGCTGGCGGCAACCCTGCTGCGCGACCTTGCGGGCAGCGGCGTCCAGTGGGAATTCTACCCCCGCCTGCTGCCCTTCCTGTTGTTGCTGCCGCTGTTCAACGCCGTGCTCGGGTTGTACGCGGCCATCACGCTGCCCCCACCGCAGGAACTGAAAAAGCTCACCCTTGGCGCCACCATGGCCTTTTTGTGCGCCGGTTCGTTCATTTTCTTCGCCAAGGGGGGTGAACTATACTCGCGTGTGGCCTTCCTGCTGGCGTGGCTGGGGTGCACCGTGGCCCTGCCGCTGTGCCGCCACTGGCTGCGCACCCGTCTTGCCCGGCACGCCTGGTGGGGAGTTCCCGCCGTGATCCTGGGCGGCGGGACAGCTGCCCTGGAAGTGGTGCGCACCCTGCATCAGCGCCCCCTGCTGGGGCTGCGACCCGTGGCGTGCGTCCCGCCGGATGGCAGGCCGGACCCTTCCGGCGAGGAGTGTGGCCTGGCTTGCTGCGCCAACGATGAGGAAGCCGTACGACGGTTTCCGCGTGCCTACGCCCTGCTGCTGCTCGACAGTTTCGCCGACAGCGAGGCGCGAAACCGCATCGTGGAAGCCACGGCGCGGTTCCGCAACGTGCTGATCATGCCCCCCTTTTCCACGGGCGGGGCGCGCCTGTGGGTCAGCGCCATGGACATCGGCGGTCTGCTGGGCCTGCTGGTGCGCCAGAACCTGCTGGACGCCAACCGGGTACGCCTGAAGCGGGCCATCGACCTGCTGCTCACGCTGGGCACCGCCGTGCTGGTTCTGCCGCTGATCCTGGCCATTGCCGCCTGGGTCCGCGTGGACAGCCCCGGCTCGCCCTTCTTTACCCAGCGCCGCATCGGCCAGAATGGCCGCGAGATGCACATCCTTAAATTCCGCACCATGGTCAAGGACGCCGAATGCGTGCTGCGCGACTGCCTGACGGCAAACCCCGAGTTGCATGCCGAATGGGAACGCGACCAGAAGCTGAAATGCGACCCCCGGGTGACCCGGGCCGGGGCCTTTCTGCGCAAGACCAGCCTGGATGAGCTGCCCCAGTTGTGGAACGTGCTGCGGGGCGAGATGAGTCTTGTGGGTCCGCGCCCCATCGTTCAGGACGAGGTGGAAAAGTACGGCGAGGTGTTCGACCTGTACACCCGCGTCAAGCCGGGCATCACCGGGCTGTGGCAGGTTTCCGGTCGCAACGACGTAAGCTACCAGCAACGCGTGGAAATGGACCGCTACTACATCTGCAACTGGTCGGTGTGGTTCGACATCTGGATTCTGGCCAAGACCGTGCCCGTGGTGCTGCAGCGCAACGGGGCGTACTAGAGGTTGCTTCTGACTGGCTTTTCAGCCCGTTTGCGTCGGGCCAAAGACAAACGCATGAAGGCCGGGAGAGTGCTCCCGGCCTTCATGCGTTGCGGCGGCTGTGCGCCCCGCGCGGCGGCACGCAACGTATTCCTCAGCGTCTCAATGCCTGCGCCCTGCCCGGCCCCGCCACATCCCGCAGGGTCTCTTCCACCACCACGCCGAATTCCGTCTGGAACCGTTCTTCGCCAAAGCTCCGGGCATGCGCGGCGATGTGCAGCGGGTCGAACCGCTGTTCCTCGCGCTCGAAGCGATCCAGCGCGGCCACCAGAGCATCCACGTCCTGGGCGTCGAAGAACAGCCCCGTCTCGCCGTCCACCACCGTCTCCAGCGCCCCGCCCCGCCCGTAGGCGATGACCGGTCGCCCACAGGCCATGGCCTCCACCGGCACCATGCCGAAATCCTCCTCGCCGGGGAACAGCAGCGCGCGGCTCCGGGCGTAGATGGCGCGCATGTCGGCGTCGTCCAGCCGCCCCACGAAGCGCACCGTGGGCCCGGCCACGGCCTCCAGCGCGCGGTGCATCTCGCCTTCGCCCGCCACAACCAGCGGACGGCCCGTGGCGGTACAAGCCCGCACGGCCAAATCCACCCGCTTGTAGCCCACAAGCTGGCCAAGGCACAGGTAGGGCGCCCCTTCCGTTGGCCGCGAAAGTTCGGCTGGCGCAAGGGCGCCCACGTCGACAGGAGGGGTTACGACGACCGCATCACGCCGCCAGTGCTTGCGGATGCGCGCCGCCACCGTCCGCGAATTGGCCACGCAGCGGTCCACCCGCATGGCCGACACTGCGTCCCACATGCGCAGGTAATGGAACCACGGGCGCATCATGCCCCGCATGAACCAACCAGCCTCTTCCAGGTAGTCCTGATAGAAATCCCACAGGTAGCGCATGGGGCTGTGGCAATAGCAGACATGGGGGGTGTCCGCGCGGGTCAGCACCCCCTTGGCCGGGCCGGATTCGCTGGAAATGACCAGGTCGTACCCGCGCAGGTCCAACTGCTCCAGGGCCAGCGGCATAAGCGGCAGGTATTTCTTGTAATGGCGCACCGCGCCGGGCAGACGCCCGATGAACGTGGTGCGGATGTCGTGCGCCAGCAGTTCGCGCGAAAGGCGGGTGCGATCGACCACGTGGGTGAAGATGTCTGCCTGCGGGTACATGCGGCACAGCGCCTCGACGACCTTTTCGCCGCCGCGCATGCCTACGAGCCAGTAATGTACGATGGCTACCTTCATCCTGCCTCCGGCCACATGCCGCCATTGCCTGAATGTTCCATATCCATGGCCTTGTAGCGCGCCCGGCAGGTAGGCGTCCAGCGCGGGTTGACGCTCGTGCCTGCGCCGCACCCCACTACCCCTGCGCACATGCGAAACGCCCCGCCGGTGGGCACCGGCGGGGCGTGGGCATGCGTCCTCTCCCGACCATTCCTGCCGGGCTATTTCTTCACCGTGGGGGGCACCCCATGCTTGTCGGCCAGCAGGCGCACTGCGTGCTCGATGGCCCGGTCCACGTTCTCGAAAACGTTCTCGCGCCCTATCATGTCCAGGGTGCCGAAGCGCGCCATCATGTTGCGGGCTGCGGGCCGCACGCCGGACAGCAGCAGCACGGTACCCCGGCGGCGGCAGGTGCGGTAGAACGCCTCCAGCGCGTTGGCCCCTGTGGAGTCAACCGTGGTGGCCTTGCGCATGCGCAGGATGAACACCTCGGGCTGCTTCTGCAACGCCTGCGACACGCTCTGGAAGCGGTCAGCCACGCCGAAGAAGAACGGCCCGTCGATCTCGTACACCTGCACCCCGTCGGGCACGGCGAGCTTCGCGGTTTCGCGGCCCTGGATCACCGGCTTGTCGTCGATGGCGCAGGAGCAGATGGCGGTCACCTCGCTCATGCGACGCATGAACAGCAACGAGGCCAGCATCACCCCCACGTACACCGCCACGGTCAGGTCGATGACCACGGTCAGCACGAAGGTCAGGCACATCACCGTGATGTCGGACTTGGGCGCGCGCAGCAGGCGCAGGAACTTGTGCAGTTCGCTCATGTCCCAGGAGACCATGATCAGCACGGCGGCCAGGCTGGCCAGCGGAATGAACGAGGCCAGCGGCGCGAGAAACAGCACGAAGGCCACCAGCACCGCCGCGTGCACCATGCCCGCCACCGGGGTCTGCCCGCCGGAACGGATGTTGGTGACCGTGCGCGCGATGGCCCCGGTGGCCGGAATGCCCCCGAACAGCACCGAGGCTATGTTGGCCACGCCCTGGGCTGTCAGCTCCACGTTGGAGTTGTGCTTGTCGCCGGTCATGCCGTCGGCCACCACGCACGAGAGCAACGATTCGATGCCCGCCAGCAGGGCGATGGTCATGGCGTCGGGCAGCAGTTCGCGCACGCGGGCAAGGGTGAACGTGGGCCAGATGAAGCTGGGCAGTTCACGCGGGATGCCCCCGAACCGGCTGCCGATGGTCTCGACCTGCAACCCCAGCGCCCACACGGCAAGGGAGGCCACGGCAACGCCCACCACGGGCGCGGGAATGCGCGGAATGAACCGCCGCGTGGCCAGGATGCAGGCCAGGGCCAGTCCTGCAACGCAGAGCGTGGTCGGGTTTACTGTGCCCAGGTGCTCTGCGTAGGCCAGCCATTTGTCAAAGAATTCCGGCGGTACCGCTTCCATCTGCAGGCCGAAGAAATCCTTCATCTGCGACGAGAAGATCAGCACGGCGATGCCCGCCGTGAACCCAGTGGTGACCGGATAGGGAATGTACTTGATGAGCACGCCGATGCGGCACAGGCCGAAGATGAGCAGCATGGCCCCGGCCAGCAGGGTGGTGATGACCAGGCCGTCATACCCGTGCCGGTAGATGACGTTGTAGATGATGACCACGAAGGCGCCGGTGGGCCCGCCGACCTGATAGCGGCTGCCGCCCAGCAGCGAAATGAGAAAACCGGCCACGATGGCGGTGAACAACCCGCGTTCCGGCGTGGTGCCCGAGGCAATGGCGAAGGCCATGGCCAACGGCAGGGCCACCACGCCCACGGTAAGCCCCGCCAGCAGGTCGCGGATGAATTTCTGCGTCGAATACCCGGCGCGCAGTTCCGTGATGGTACGCGGCAGAAAGGATGTCGCGTCGTCGCCCATGTTGTCTGTCCCAGCCATTGCCGCTCCCTTGCTTGCGCGCCCCGGGCTGGTGCATGCGCCCCAGGCACCGGTGGCGCCGTCATTCCCGAGCCGAACGCGACAACCCACCGCGCCCGACCCTGATCAGGAGTGCGCCACGCCCCGATTGACGCGCGTACTCACTCGCAAAAACCGCCTGCGTTTCCCCGGACATGCCGCGCAATGCCCTGTCCCGACGGGACCGCAGGTCAGCGGGGGTACGCGCCGCACACTGCGGCAGCGCTGCTGTTTTCAGCTGTAAGTAAAACACGCACCCCAAAGCCCGGTCCATTACTCCCGGTGCGCGACGTTGGCAAGTGAACAGTTATCAATCGCTTTTTCAGAATATTACGATGTATTGTATAAGACCTGCAACCTGCACGATGCGCACCACGCACCGCTGGCGCCATGGCGGGCCCCAGGCCCGGATACTGACCCGGATACTGACCCGGATACTAACCCGGATACTAACCCGGATACTGACCCGGATACTGGCCGGGGGCACCTGACAAACAGGCGTATACGGCGGAAGACCAGCGGCATGCCCGCCGCGCAGGCCAAAACGGAAGAACCGCCCGCAGGCCACAGGCCCGCGGGCGGTTCTTTTGCATGTGACGATGTGTGATCACGAACAGTTCGAGCACGCCGCCGGCCTCCGCCCTCGGACGGACGGACATTGGCAGATGGCGAAGGCAGGACGGACGGGACAGCCAGCGTGCTGCTACAGCGGACGCACCGCCGCGCAGATGCTCACGTCCCACGGTCCTTCCGCCGGGCAGCCCAGCATGTCGTGGTACAATTCGTAGCCGGGACGTTCGTCGCACTGCCAGCCGCTGGCGGGCAGCCATTGGGCGTACATGTCGTTCCAGGCCCTGAAAAATCCGTCGCAGGGGATCATGCTGCGGTATTCCGCATACAGCCCGCCCGGCAGGGTTTGTACGCTGATGCCCGCCTCGGCCAATTCCAGCGTGTCCACCTCCGGACCGATGGCGATGCAGGCGTCGTAGCGGCAGTTTTCCTGTGGGGTAACCTCCGGGTTGTCCCAGCTCACCCCAAATCCGGGCACGCCGGGCCGCAGCAGGCCGCGCTGCCCGGCCCAGGCCATCAGGCGCCCCCACACCGGACCAATTGTTTCGCTGGCATAGGGACCGATGTGTCGCAGGTAGGCCACGCGATATGCGGGCTTTTCCGAAACTTCCACGTTCATGGCGTCGCTCCTTGCGTTGTCCGGGGCCAGCCGGACGTGTGGCGAGCCACCCGGAAACCACGGCATGTCCCCGTGCGGGAACACCGCGCCGGAAAGGACCGGGATACCGGATGGCTCCGGATGGTGCGCCACGGGACCGGTTGCCCCATCGCGCCCGGCTGCCTCGTTGCACACGGACGGTTGGTACACCGGTCCGCCGTGCGGCGCGTTTCGCGCCTTGCCATTCCCGGCCTGCGCGCGAAAGGAGTCGGCCAGCAGGCAGTCCGCCCCCTCCCGGTCCGCTCCGGTCTGATAATGGCGGCGGCGGCGGTATTCGCTGGGCGTCATGTCGAACCGTTCGCGAAAGGCGCGGGCGAAATTCTGCGACGAGGAAAACCCGCAGTGCATGGCCACGTCGGTCACGCTCAAGGTGGGGGCAAAGGCCAGCATGTTGGCCGCGCGGTCCATGCGCAGGCGGCGGATGAACGCGTTCAGCGTCTCGCCCACCAACCCGGCGAAGATGCGGTGGAAATGAAAACGCGAAAAGGGCGCGGCCCCGGCCAGTTCGTCCAGGGTGAACTCTCGCGCGGGGTCCGCCACGATATAGTCGATGACCCGGTTGATGCGCGCCTCGTAGCGGCGCAGGGTGTCTTCTCGCAGGGGCAGGCTTTCCGGGCGGGGCAGGCCGAAGGCCGTTTCCGCGCCGCAAGGGGCGTAGTCCGTGAAGACGCCCGTGGACGGCGGCACGGGTGTGCCTTGACCGGCGATGTCCGCGTTGGAGGGGCCAGCAGAAAAGCCGGCAGCAGGGGAGGTCCCGGGGGCTGTCTCCGGAACGATTTCCGGGGATGGGGCGAGCGGTAAGCGCGTCATGGAAATCTCTCAGGGCGGACGGGGATGCCGGTTGGGAAGCAAACCACGAGACACTCCGACAGGGGCACACGGCGGACAACCCACCCATCCGCGGCGCAGTTGCCACACGACGGGGGCCACGCCGGCATGGCGCCCCTTCAGGTCAAAGCCTGGTATCCTTGGTGCCGGAACAGGTGAAGGCATTGGAAATCATGGCCCAGTGCCCGCCCTTGTCCACGCCCACGGCCTGCCCGCAGGCGCACCAGATGCGCCCGCCACGCTCCTCGGCATCGTACATGCGGGTGATGCGTTCCTTGTGGCAGCGCAACACCTCGCCCTTGCCGAGTTTCAGGTACTTCCAGAGTTTGCGGCGGCAGGCCGCGCAGCGCAGGGTAAGCATGGCCCATCTGATAGCAGGTGCGGCGAAGCGTGTCAGCCATGCCCGCCAGGACGGGACGGGACGGGAGAGCAGCAAGCAGGAGCGCCAATCGACGGGCTGGACAGAAGGGAATCCGGGGCAAATCCGGCACGGGTTAGCAGCCGCCACCTGCGCCGCTGCCTCGAAGGACGCGCCAGCACCACGCCGGGAATGGGCAGCCGGTCCTCGCTCCCAGGCGCAGCAAGGAGCAAATGCCATGCGGCAGCCACCCTGCCCCCATGCACACGCAGGGAAACGCGGCGGCAGCCAGCGGGGCACGCACATTCAGGAGAGCAAAAGAAGGAGGGGCACCGGGCGCACCCGCGCACCGGAACATGCCTATTCGGGCAACACCAACGGTTCGCCGCACGGGGCGGGGTGTTCCACGGCCTGCGTGCGATAGTTGGTCTCCAGCCGGGCCAGGACAGGATAGCGGCAAAACGCGCCATCGTAGGGCCTGGTCTTGCGCAGCATGAAGAATATGGTGTGCGCCAGGGTGGGAAAGATCCCGGCAAGGTGGCGGGCCACCACACTGGGAAAGGGATAGAACTGGCTGCCCATGAACTTTTCGAGCCGGAAGCCCCCCGGCCAGCATTCATCGAGAAACAGTTCGAAGTCCCCCCTGGAAAAGCAGCGCACATGTGCGGAACACATCTTGGACTGCGTGGGATGGCCGCCGAACAGCATCAGCAGCCTGTTGTGCAGCGCGGAAAGATTGGGCACGCCCAGGATGCACACCCCGCCCACCCGGAGCACCCTGGCCATTTCGTGAAAAATCCAGAAGACCTCCTTCACGTGCTCCAGCACCTGATTCGACAGCACGACGTCGATGCTTTCGTCAGTGAAGGGCAGGGGCTCTTCTTCGATGTTCACAGCATGCACCGTGCAGCCGCGCTCGCGCAGCAACCGCACGTTATCCGGATAGCATTCCACCGCGTGCAATGCCCCATGCGGGCACACCGCACGGGCGATGCCAAGGTCGCGCCCCATCCCGGCACCCACGTCCACCAGGGTGGAAAAGGGCATGGCCGCCCGCAGCATGGCCTCGACCGCCTGCGGTCCGTACGTTTCACGATGATCGATGAACCGCGCCACGGCGTGGCCGCCGCCAGTGCTGCCTTTTGGCGCTCGGGTCCGGGTTTGTTCCTGCATGTGCATCATGTACCGCAAGATTCGGGCGTCCGCAAACCGGCGGGACCGCGCCACGGGCACATTACCCCGCGCACAAACGCAAAAGTGGCGAGGTATTGCTACCTCGCCACTCGTGCATTCGATGGCGGAGCGGAAGGGACTCGAACCCTCGGCCTCCGGCGTGACAGGCCGGCGTTATAACCGTCTTAACTACCGCTCCGCGGAAACCCGACACGGATACCGACCGCAAAGCGGTCTTCCGCACCGGGAAATACTGGCTGGAGAAAAAGGGGGAGCTTGCGCTCCCCCCTCTGGGATCCTGGCGGAGCCGAAGGGACTCGAACCCTCGGCCTCCGGCGTGACAGGCCGGCGTTATAACCGTCTTAACTACGGCTCCGCGTGGTGGTGGGCAGTGCAGGGCTTGAACCTGCGACCCCCGCCGTGTGAAGGCGGTGCTCTCCCAGCTGAGCTAACTGCCCGCGCAGGAAGGAATGTCTATCCTCACCCCCCCGAAGTTGTCAACGGAATTTTTCCGGGGGCGCGCATTTTTTTGAACATATCGTACAAAAACCCAAGATTACAACACATTTTATCTCATCCATCACATTCCCGGCCCCGGAAAGCAGCCGCCGCCTCACACCCCGTACTGCCGGGGGCGGCCTGTCAAATCGGGATCATCTACTCGCAACGTGTTCGCTGCCAAAGCCTGGCGCGCTCCCTCCATGCATCCGCCTGCCGTTGCCGCCGGGCCTGGCCATTCCAGCCACCACCGCCTCGACCGGCGATTCCGCTCCGTCCTGCGCCCCCCCCCCCCCCCCCCCGCACGTGCCCCGTCTGACCCCGTCTGGCCCCGTCTGGCCCCGTCTGGCCCCGTCTGGCCCCGCCAGCTCAAACCCTGCCCCGGACGCAGGCCACTGCCGTTGCGCGCCTCACCCATTGGCACAACCGCCCAGTTTCACGGCTCCACAGCCCCACCGCTCCACGGGGTCACGAGTCGAGGGGCACGGCTTCGGCTTTCACCCGACAGGCACCCTGTTCCCCATGCGCCCGCCTGCTTCCATCCGCATCCGAATCCGCCCCCACCCCTCCCGCCGAACGCGTGCAATCCGCACGCAGGGCACAGACAATCCTTGCGCACGGGCCCGTCTCTCTATACAAGGGTACTCGCATACCGTCGTCATGCGCGGCGTTTACTGCAGCGCCCGGCGTCGGAGACGGAACGTCCTTTTCAGGAGTGCGACGCACGCACATGTTCGACATCACGGATACCGATGCCGCAGAGGACACCCCCTGCCGCACCTGCATACAACCGGCCATCGACCACAGCATGCAGCTCACCCTGCTGCTGCGCGACGCAACCGCCTACGCCACCCTGCTGCGCACCCGCTTTGCGGATGAACGTTCTCACGCGCCCCCGCCGACGTCCGACTCGTCGGCCCGGAGCAACTGACGCCACTTCACGCCGCACCCCCACAGCGGGAGCCCCCATGCTCGCCCAGCCAACTGCGCACCTTCTGCATGCACCACGCCACCAGCGCCGGTGCCGCCCCCTTCCCGCGCGCCTCGCGCCCGCGCGTTTCCCGTACTTCCTGTGCATCCTGCTGGTTGCTGTGCTGCTGCAGCACCCGGCGTCCGCCCTTGCCCGCGACCCCTCCGTGCTCGACGGGTTGGCCCTTGCCCAGCGTGGGGTCAGCGCCAACCTGTGCGCCCTCACCTTTGACGACGGCCCTGGCCAGACCACGGAGGCGCTGCTGGACATCCTGCGCGACAAGGGCGTGCGGGGCACCTTCTTCGTGGTGGGATCGCGCGTGCACAGGTACCCGGAAACCCTGAAGCGCCTGGTGGCCGAAGGCAACGAGGTGGGCAACCACACCTTCACGCATGTCAGCCTGCGTCAACGCCAACCCGTGGAACAACTGAGCGAGATCGCCCGCACCAACGGGGAACTGGCCAAACTGGGCATTGTACCGCGCTACCTGCGCCCGCCCTATGGTCGCTACGACAATGCCACCATCGACGCCGCCGCCGCGCAGGGCATGACCATCGCCCTGTGGTCGGTGGACAGCCGCGACTGGCGAAAGCACGATCTGGCCGCCGTCCTGCCGCGCAAGGTATACGGGGTGCTCGGCGTGCGCGGGGTGTTCCTGTTCCACGACAACCACCGCGAGACGGTGGAGGCGCTGCCCAACCTCATCGATCGCCTGTCCGAGGCGGGCTGCACCTTCGTGACCATGTCCGAATACGTGGAAACCTCCGGCCCGCTCTGCCTGCACTGACCGGGGCGCGCCCAGCACTCCCCGCCGTTTCAGCTTTTCGCTCGCCGCACTCCATTCCCCCGGCCCTCGCGCTCCGACACCCTGCCGTTCGCGCCACCCGCGGGCCCGTGCTTCCTTCCCGCGTCCCTGCGTCACCCCTGCCGCGCCTTCGTCCAGCGTCCGCTGGCGCTTTGGCCCACGTCCTTACTCACGTTCTGGCTCGCATCCCGGCCCACGCTCCGGCTCACTCTGCGAGCCGCTTTTTTTGACTGCTGTCTTGCCCCCCCGACCCGCGCCCGCCGCCCTCCGACTACGCCCTCGCCCGTCCGGCCTGCCCCATGTTTCACGCTGCCCGTCGGCGCGGACATGCCCACGCCCCCGCACCATCACGACAATGCCATTGCCCGTTACCGTCATTTTCCGGCACGTTCCCGCCCGCCGCCACTCCCGTTCCGCTCGGGAGTGTGGACTGTGCCCGCCTGCGATGGGTTGAGCAACCAACCGTATTGATTGCAAATTTTTTTGAAGACGAGTGTTATCCAGCCAAAACGGAACATTACCCCTGCCCAATGACATCCGCACCACTGTTTGCCGTGTTTACATTCTCGTCCAAACGCGCGTATTGGAACGCCATTACAACTTTCGGCTCGCGAGAAGGAGCCCGCCGCACTTCGCGGCATGGCCGGACCGGGCGTCCCGCCCAGGCAGACCGCCCTTGCGGGCGGATGTCGACGCCCCTTCCCGCCGTGCCGCCGCCTCGTGAGCGCATGCCCTCCACCCGGTCCCATGGCCGGTTGGCGTCCGTTTCCTTCACTTTTCCGGAGGTCGAACCATGCGCAACATCCTGCTGGCCCTGTGTCTTTCCCTGTGCCTCGCCCTGCCTGCCACCGCTCCTGCGGCGGACCTTGCCCTCAGCGTGCCGCTGCCGCTTACCGGCGGGCAGGCCAAGTTCGGCGAGATCATCAAGAAGTCCATGGACATCGCCGTCGAGGAAATCAACGCCAAGGGCGGCGTGAAGGGCGGCAAGCTGGTGCTGCGCTTCGAGGATTCGCAGGGCAAGCCTGAAATCGCCCGGTCCATCGCCGAAAAGATCATCGACGTGCAGAAGCAGCCGCTGCTGTTCGGCGAATACACCTCGGCCTGCGCCAAGGCCGTGGCCGCCGTGGCGGAAGAACGCAAGACCCCGTACGTGGTTGTCGCCTCCGCAGCGGACGAGATAACCCAGCAGAACTACAAGTACGTCTACCGCATCAACCCCACCAACGCCTATTACGCCTCGGGCCTGCTTTCGTTCATGGACAAGGTGGTCAAGCCCAAGACCATGGTCATCCTGTACGAATCGTCCGACTTCGGCACCTCCGGCGCGGAAGAGATGGCCAAGTCCGCCGAAAAGGCGGGCATCAAGGTGCTGATGAAGGAGAAGTACGAAAAGGGCGCGGTGGACTTCAAGCCCGTGCTCTCGCAGGTCAAGGCGCAGAACCCCGACGTCATCTACATGGTCTCCTACGTCATGGACGCGGCCCTCCTGATGCGCCAGATCAAGGAACTGCGCATCGACGCGCGCCTGTTCGCGGGGGGCGCCGCCGGGTTCGCCATCCCCGAATTCATCGACAACGCCAAGGACGCCGCCGAATTCGTGGTGACCGCCACCCTGTGGAGCCCGCAGGTCAGCTACCCCGGCGCGCGCGAATTCGCAGAAAAGTACAAGGCCGCCCACGGCGACTACCCCTCGTACCATGGCGCGCTGGCCTATTCTTCGGTGTACGTGGTCAAGGACGCCGTGGAACGCGCCAAGGCCCTGACCACCGAGGACATCAACGCCGCCATGAAGGGCGTGGACCTGATGACCGCCTTCGGCCCGGTGAAGTTCGAAAGCCGCGACGGCTACCAGAACCAGAACTTCATCGACACGCTGGCCTTGCAGGTGCTGCAGGGAAAGCACGAGACCATCTGGCCCGAACGCTACGCCAGCGCCAAGCCGGTGTTCCCCCTCCCCAAGTGGCGCGAACGCAAGTAGCGCCTTCCATCACGCCGTGACCACACGGCGGCGGAGTGCCTCCCGCCGCCGCGCGACACACCGGCCCAAAGGGCCGTCCACGGTGGACTGTTACCCGTCCGCCCCTCCGCCCCCTGCCGGTGCCGGGTTCGCAAAACCCGGCACCGACAGGACGGAGGCCCGATAGCCGGACCGCACCCGCGCGCAACGCCCGCCCTTCCGGACTCTGGACGAGCCTTCCTGCGCAGGGTCGCGCATGCCCGTCCGCCGCCGCACGGACAACCCGCCGCCAGTCAACACAGGCCAACTGACTCAGGCCAACCAAATCAGGGAGGTCACGCCCCATGTGGGTGCAAGCCGAAGTGTTTCTGCAAACCCTTGTCGCCGGCATCCTGCTCGGCGGCCTGTACGCGCTCATCGGCATCGGCATGACGCTGATCCTCGGCGTCATGAAGATCATCAACCTCACCCATGGCCAGCTGATGATGGTGGCCATGTACATCGCCTTCTGGCTGTTCACCCTGTTCGGCATCGACCCGTACGTGTCGCTGCTCATCGCGCCGCCGCTCATGTTCGCCTTCGGCATGCTGATCCAGAAGGCGCTGGTGAACCCGGTGCTGCGCGTGGAATCCATCCTGCCGCACAACCAGGTCATCCTTACCGTGGGCATCGGGCTGGTGTTGCAGAACGTGGCCACCATCCTGTTCACCTCCGACTACCGGTCCACCCCCGTGGACTATGCCTCCACCGCCTTCTACCTGTCCGACCTGTGGGCGGGCACGCCGGTTGAAATATCCCTGTCGCTGCCGTGGGCTGTGTCGTTCCTGCTTTCGGTGGTGATCACCGTGCTGCTGTGGTTCTTCCTGGCCCATACCGACACCGGCAAATCCATCCGCGCCACCGCGCAGGACAAGGACGCCGCCCTGATCATGGGCGTGAACGTCGGCCTGATGCGGGTCATCACCTTCGGCCTGGGGTCCGCGCTGGTGGCCTGCGCCGGGTGCCTGTTCATCCCCATCTACTACCTGTTCCCCGCGCTGGGGTCGCAGTTCACGCTCATCGCCTTCGTCATCACCATCCTTGGCGGGCTGGGGTCCACGCTGGGCGCCATCCTGGGCGGGCTGATCCTGGGCGTGTTCGAATCCATGACCGCCACCTACGTGGGCATGGGCTGGGCTCCGGTTGGGCGCTTCGTCATCTTCGTGGCCGCGCTGGTGTTCCTGCCGGGCGGCGTCGCCTCGCTCCTCAAGACCAGGAAGCTCTTGAAATGAAAAACAACCTCGTTCCGCTGGTCGTGCTGGCGGTGCTGGCCGGGCTGCCGCTGCTGGGCCTGAACAGCTACGTCATGCACATCCTCATCCTGTCCATCATGTGGACCCTGGCGGGCATGGCCTGGAACCTGCTGGGCGGCTACTGCGGCCAGGTGTCGTTCGGGCATGCCGCGTTCTTCGGCATGGGCGCGTACAGCGCGGGCCTCATCCACCTGCACCTGGGCCTGTCGCCCTGGTGGGGCTTTCTGGTCAGCCTGCCGCTGGTGGCGCTGGTGGCACTGGCCATGGGCTCGGTGGTGCTGCGGCTGCGCGGCCCCTACTTCGTGCTGGCAACCCTTGCCATCGGGGAAGTGCTGCGCATCACCTGCGAAAATCTTACCGATTTCACCAAGGGCACCCTCGGCATCATGATCACCCGCACCTGGGTGGAAAAGACGCAGTACTACTACATCATCCTGGGGCTTGCCCTGCTGGGCTTCGTGGTGTGCCGGGCCATCGTGCATTCGCGCTGGGGGTACTACTTCGTGGCCATCCGCGAGGATCAGGACGCCGCGGAATCCATGGGCATAGACACCACGCGCTACAAGACCATCGCGCTGACGGTCAGCGCCATGCTTACCGGCCTGGCCGGGGCGTTCTACACCAACTACATGGGGTACATCGATCCGGGGGTGGTGTTCTCGCTGGGCGAAATCTCCATCCTGATCATCATGGTGGTCATGGTGGGCGGGGTGGCCACGCAATGGGGCCCGGCGCTGGGCGCGGGCATCATGGTCATCCTGGCGGAATACATCCGCTCGCTGCCACTCATCGGCGTGGCCTACCAGACCATGTTCGGCGTGCTGCTCATCGTGATCATCATCTACCTGCCCAACGGGCTGGTGGGTGACTGGCCGGTGCTCCGGCGCAAGCTGCTGCGCAGGGGGGCCACGGCATGAGCATGCTCGAAATCCGCAAGCTGTCCATGTTCTTCGGCGGCTTGGCCGCCCTGCACGACGTGAACTTCGACGTGCGCCAGGGCGAGATACTGGCCCTCATCGGTCCCAACGGCGCAGGCAAGACCACCCTGTTCAACTGCGTGAACGGCTTCTACAACCCCTCGGAAGGGCAGGTGCTGTTCAAGGGCCAGCCCATATCCGGACTGAAGCCGCACAAGGTCTGCCAGATGGGCATTGCCCGTACCTTTCAGGTGGTCAAGCCGCTGTCGCGCATGAGCGTGTTCGACAACGTGCTGGCGTCGGCCTTCCTGCGCAACCCCACCCGCAAGGGCGCGCAGGACGTGGCCGACGAGGTGCTGCACTTCACCGGGCTGTGGGACGACCGGGACCAGTTGTCCAAGGGCCTGCCGCTGGGCAAGCGCAAACGGCTGGAAATAGCCCGCGCGCTGGCCACCCAGCCGGAATTCCTGTTGCTGGACGAATCGTTCGCGGGGCTTAACCCGGCGGAACTGGACGTATCCATCGACATCATCCGGGGCATCAAGCAGCAGGGCATCACCGTCATGATCATCGAGCACCACATGAAGGTGATCATGGCCATTTCGGACCGCATCGTGGTGCTGAACTTCGGCCAGAAGATCGCCGAGGGATCGCCCGCGGAAATCAGCGCCGACAGGCAGGTCGTTGAAGCATACCTGGGGGAGGAGCACGGTGCTTGAGGTTCGCAACATCGATGTCGCCTACGGCGACGTGCAGGTGATCTGGGACGTCTCGTTCCGGGTGGGCCAGGGCGAGATTGTGGCCATGATCGGCGCCAACGGCGCGGGCAAGTCCACCATCATGCGCACCGTGTCGGGCGTGCTGCGCCCCGGCAAGGGCCAGATACTGCTGGCGGACGAGGCCATCCACAACGTGGAGCCTTACACCCTCATCGAAAAGGGGCTGGCCCACGTGCCCGAGGCGCGGCGGCTGTTTCCGGAAATGAGCGTGGAGGAAAACCTGGACATGGGGTCGCTGCGGGGCCGGGCACGCAAGGAGAGGGCACGCACCAAGGAGCGGGTGTTCTCCATCTTCCCGCGCCTGTCCGAGCGGCGCAGGCAGGCTTCCGGCACCCTCTCCGGCGGCGAGCAGCAGATGCTGGCCATAGGCCGGGGACTGATGGCCCTGCCCCGGCTGATCATGTTCGACGAGCCGTCCCTGGGCCTTGCGCCCATTCTGGTACAGGATATCTTCAATGTCATCCGCACGGTGCGCGACGAAGGCATGACCGTGCTCATCGTGGAGCAGAACGTGCGGCAGACGCTGGCCCTGTGCGACAGGGCCTACGTGCTGGAAAACGGACGCATCACCCAGGAGGGGGCCGGGGCCGACCTGCTGCGCGACCCCCACGTGAAAGCCGCGTACCTTGGGGTGTAGCGCGCCGCGCCGCCCTGCCATTTTCCAACGGAGGTTCCCATGCTGGTCAAGGACTGGATGACCACCCACGTCTACACGGTAACGCCCGACGATTCCATTTCGTACGCGGCGGGCATGATGCGCGAGCGCAACGTGAAGCACCTGCCGGTGGTCGAAAACGATCTGCTGGTGGGCATGCTGTCCGACCGCGACATCAAGGCCTACCTGCCGTCCAAGGGCACGTCGCTGGACATCTACGAAATCAACTACCTGCTGGCCAAGACCAAGGTCAGCCAGGCCATGACCCGACCGGTGGTCTCCATACCGGCGGAAACGCCCATCGAGGACGCGGCCATGATCATGCACGATCGCGACTTCGGCTGCCTGCCGGTAACGAAGGCTGTTCCCGGCGGCCAGCGGTTGACGGGCATCATTTCCGACAACGACCTGTTCCGGGTCATGGTGGACATCACCGGCGTGCGCGGCGGCGGCCACCGGCTGGCCCTGGTGCTGCCCGACCGGCCCGGCTCCATCAAGGAGGCGGGCGACCTCGTCCGGGCGCGCGGCTTCCGCCTGCAAAGCATCATGTCCACCAACGAAAAGGCCGCCCCCGGCACCCGCTATGTGGTGCTGCGCACCCGGGGCGAGGGAGACTGGCTCGGCCTGCTGGAAGACATGGAGAAGAGTCCGTTCCACCTGGTGCACGCGCTGTAGGCGCGCACCCCCGCCAGAGACACGAGGGCCGGGAGACGATCCCGGCCCTTTTGCATTGCCCGCCGCATCAACATATATGGGCGGGCAGGGCGCGGACCAACGAGGGGCTGGACCAGGAAAAAGGATTGCCCCACGCCACGCGCCCGCGCATGCCCCCTCACCTGCGCCTCTCCTGCCGCCCCCCAGCTTTCCCGCTTGCCACCAAAAGCTGCTGCTGTTACAAGTTTGCAAAAATCATAGGGGCACAGCACCCTATATTTTGTACGAATTTGTAAAATTTGCGTGTTTTTTACCGGCCCCGTGCGCAGGCCGAACTGCCAACCGCACGGAACACCGGTCTTTTTTTTAGTGGACCGCTTCTTGCTTTTGCTTTTGACGTCGCACCGCGCCGACACCCGCCACGTGCCACGCGGCGGAACCGGCACGCCGCCGCACCCCGGCAGGGCGACCACGGGAACAGGGACACTGGCGCGAGCAGGTCGCGCCGGACACATGCAACAAATTTGTAAGCATCGCGATTACCGCAACCCCCTTTCAGGAGAACGTCCATGAGCGGAATCCAGGCCCGTCTGAACGCGATCTCGGCCATCACCAACTACAAGCCGAGCGCGGCCCCCATGAACTTCGCCGAAACCAAGCCCACCGAGCTGTTCGGCTGCAACGTCTTCAACGACAAGGTCATGAAGGACCGCCTGCCCAAGGCCGTCTACAAGTCGCTGAAGAAGACCATCGAACTCGGCGAAAAGCTCGACCCCTCCATCGCCGACGTGGTCGCCAACGCCATGAAGGACTGGGCCATCGAAAAGGGCGCCACCCACTTCACCCACGTCTTCTACCCGCTCACCGGCCTGACCGCCGAAAAGCATGACGCCTTCCTGGTGCCCGACGGCAAGGGCGGCGCACTGGCCGAGTTCAGCGGCAAGCTGCTGATCCAGGGTGAGCCCGACGCCTCCAGCTTCCCCTCCGGCGGTCTGCGCGCCACCTTCGAAGCGCGCGGCTACACCGCGTGGGACGTCAGCAGCCCCGCCTACATCCTGGAAAATCCCAACGGCACCTTCCTGTGCATCCCCACCGCGTTCGTCTCGTGGACCGGCGAGGCCCTGGACAAGAAGACCCCGCTGCTGCGCGCCAACCAGGCCCTGAACAAGCAGGCCCAGCGCGTGCTGAAACTGTTCGGCACCGAAACCAAGCTGCCCGTGGTTTCGTTTGCCGGGGCCGAGCAGGAATATTTCCTCATCGACCGCAACTTCGCCTTCGCCCGGCCCGACCTGCACATCTGCGGCCGCAGCCTGTTCGGCGCCAAGCCCGCCAAGGGCCAGGAATTCGAGGACCAGTACTTCGGCGTCATTCCCCGCCGCGTGCTGTCCTTCATGATGGAAGTGGAGCGCGAACTGTTCAAGCTCGGCGTGCCGGTGAAGACCCGCCACAACGAAGTGGCCCCCAGCCAGTACGAAATCGCCCCCATCTTCGAAACCAGCAACCTGGCCACCGACCACAATCAGCTGGTCATGACCGTGCTGCGCAGCGTGGCCAAGCGTTACGGCATGGTCTGCCTGCTGCACGAAAAGCCCTTCGCGGGCATCAACGGCTCGGGCAAGCACCTCAACTACTCCATCGGCAACGCCGACCTCGGCAGCCTGTTCGATCCCGGCGACAGCCCGCATGAAAACGCCCAGTTCCTGGTGTTCTGCGCCGCCGCCATCCGCTCCGTGCACAAGTACGGCGCCCTGCTGCGCGCCACAGTGGCGTCCGCGTCCAACGACCACCGCCTGGGCGCCAACGAAGCCCCGCCGGCCATCATGTCCGTGTACCTCGGCGAACAGCTGGCCGACGTGTTCGCGCAACTGAAGACCGGCAAGGTCAACGGCTGCAAGAAGGCCTGCGTCATGAACATCGGCGTGGACGTGCTGCCGCCGCTGCCCATGGATCCGGGCGACCGCAACCGCACCAGCCCCTTTGCCTTCACCGGCAACCGCTTCGAATTCCGCGCCGTGGGCTCGTCCATGTCCATCGCCGGTCCCCAGGTGGCCCTGAACACCATGATGGCCGAATCGCTGGACTACATCGCCACCGAACTGGAAAAGGCCACCAAGGGCGATCCCGCCAAGCTCAACGAGGCCGTGCAGAAGCTGCTCCAGAAGATCATGCAGGAGCACGACAAGGTCATCTTCAACGGCGACGGCTACTCCGAGGAATGGCACAAGGAAGCGGAAAAGCGCGGCCTGCCCAACCTGAAGACCACACCCGACGCCCTGCCCGTGCTGAGCACCCCCGAAGTGGTGAAGCTGTTCACCTCCTACGGCGTGTTCAGCGAGGCGGAAGTGAAGTCGCGCGAGGAAATCTACCTCGAGCAGTACTGCAAGACCGTGAAGACCGAAGCCAACCTGGTCATCCGCATGGCCCGCACCATCATCTTCCCCGCCGCCATGCGCTACCAGGGCGAACTGGCCGCCACCTGCGCCAACCTGAAGGCCGCCGGGCACGACTACAAGGTGGTCACCCTTGAAGACGTGACCGCCAAGCTGCGCGCCATGCAGGCCGCCGTGGGCGAACTGGAGAAGAAGCTGGAGCACGAGGCCGACAGCACCCACGCCGAAGCCAAGCACATGTGCGACGTGATCCTGCCCGCCATGCTGAAGGTGCGCGAATACGCCGACGCGCTGGAAGCCGTGGTGGCCGACGACCTGTGGGCCCTGCCCAGCTACCAGGAAATGCTGTTCATCAAGTAGGGCCATGCCCTGCCGGACGGCAGACATGCAACGACACGGGCCGCCCTTCGGGGCGGCCCTTTGCGTACCCACCGCACCAGGCAAACCGGGCCGCGCCGCCGCAACGGGCCACATGGCCTGCTCGCCTTGCGCTTGACGCCGGGCCCGCCCCCGTCTAGGGCATGAGGCACCACGCGGCAGGCCCCGTGCCAGGGGCCGGATGCCGCGCACATTTCCGCCGCAAGGCGCACAAGAGGGTTCCATGGCCAACCACGAAGAAGACGACGGCTACGACTACCTGTTCGAGGCAGCCTACGAGGCGCTGGAGGAAAGCGGCTTCACCGGCCTTCTGGTAAGCGGCTACGAGGACATGCCGGAACCCGCCCCGGTGGAAGGGCACATGCCCGACCTGACCGCCACCAACGCCAAGGGCGTGGCCTGCATTTTCGAGATATGCCCGCGCGAGGCATTCGCCACCCAGGAACTGGCGGAACGGCTGCTGGCCTTCGCCCGTCACGCGGAAGCCATCAAGGGCCATCTGGTGCTCATCGTGCCCGAAGGCGAAGAGGACGTGGCCTGGGCCTTCCTGTCCGAGCACGCCATCCCCGAGGACAGGCTGGACGTCTGGGAAGCGTAGGGGGGCGTGGCATGGCAGGACGGCGGGCAGGATACCGGGCAGGACGGCGGGCAGGATACCGGGCAGGACGGCGGGCGCAATGCCTTCGTGGCCCGGTTGATGCCCGGGTGCCGGCATGGGGCTGCCCCCGGCAGCTATCCCCGTTCGCGCACGTCGCACCGCCACGAGCACAGCGGCGCGCAGCAGCCAAGGCCCTGACGCAGTTCGGTCAGGTCAGGACCTAGCGCATCCGGCTGGAACCCGGCAGGGTCTGGCATGTTGCGGTCAGCCATGCCCGACCGGGGTATTGATGGAACGGGGGGCGATGCCTGCGCCGCCATCAGCAGGCACAGGTACCGGCCAAGCGCGACGTCCCAGAAAAGTTCCGGGCAGCGCGGCACGTAGCCGTGCAGATGGTGCGAGACCAGGCACTGGTCGGACAGGCAGCACCAGCCGCAGCCGACACAAGGCACATGAGGCATGAAGGCACCGTGAACAGCTCCGCGGGCAAGCCGTCCCCCTCTTGATGGACATGTTGCGGGGGTGGCTCCGGGCCGCGCGCATTCCTGGCCCCCTTGCGGGGCAGGCACGGTACCGGGAGGGAATTGACCGGACGGTACACCCCCGCCGCCGGCATGGCAAACCGGGGCTTCAGCACGATTTCCGGCGCGGCGGCGTATTGTCAGGTCCGCTCGCCTCGCCCCTTTCGGTGCCCCGACGGGGCTGGTGCACATCGGCACCATTTGCCCCTTGCCATCCGCCCATGGTGGCTCTAGAAGGCGTCCAGCACACCTTCCGCAACCCGGCACCTCTTCCGCAACCCGGCACACCTTCCGCAACCCGGCAACGCCGCCTGCAACCCCGGCATACCCGCCAAGACAGCATCCATGTCGCGCCGCTCCCGCCTGCTCTGCCTTCTCGCCCTGCCAACCTTGCTGGCGGCGGTGCTGCTGGCCCACCCTCCCCTGCGCGACGGCCTTGTGGGCCTGGCCCGCTACGCCAAGGCCCGGCTGTACGACTACCGCCTGTTCGACGATTCCGACCTGGTCACCGATGTTTCCGCCCGCGAGCCCGTGCCCCTGGAACGCCTGGCCGACGGCAACACCCTGTACGTGCTGGTCATGGGGCAGTCCAACGCCGCCAACGAAGTGGATACCCCCCTGCCCTCCGACGACCTGGACAACGTGTTCATCGAGTACGACGGCACCCTGTACCCCGCCGAGGATCCCATGCTGGGCGGCACGGGTGAACGGGGGTCGGTGTGGTCGCGCTTTGCGCGGCTGGCTCTGACCACCGGGCGCTGGCGGTACGTGGTGCTTTCGGTCATCGCGGAAGGCGGCTCGCCGCTGTCCTACTGGCTGCCCGGCGGCCCGGTGCGCCCCAAGCTGGAGGACCGGCTGCGCGCCATCCAGCAACTGCCCATCAGGCCGGACTACGTGTTCTGGTTCCACGGCGAATCGGACGCCCTCAACTCCCTGCCGCGCCTGCTGTACAAGCACGATTTCCTCGACCTGGTGGGCACGCTGCGCACCTTCGGCATCGAGAACCCGGTGCTGGTCTCGCAGACCTCGCTGTGCCGCCGTTTTGGCAGCGAATCGGTGCGTCAGGCCCAGCAGGAACTGGCCCGGCAGGTGCCCAACGTGACTCTGGGGCCGGATACCGACGAGGTGGGCCTGCCCTTCCGCCGCGACGGATGCCACTTCACCGACGAAGGCGGCGACATCGTGGCCGGACTATGGATGGACGCCATGCTCGACGCCGAGCAGGCCGCCGAATAGCCCGCCTTCGCGCCTGCCTGCCCCCCCCTCTTTGCAGCCGCGCGCCTGTCCCGGCCACGCTCCCCTTCCTGCCCCCGCCCCGTCATCGCGCCCGGCATGCCGTCACCTGCGGCATGCCCGTCCCCGGCATCCTTCGCCCCTTCTGCCTCCCCTGCTCGCCGCCTTTCCGTCAGCCGCCCCCCTGGCCAGGCGCCCCCCCGCATCCGGATTCAAAAAGTCAGTATTGGCGGAATGTTCCGAAAAAACTTCTTTCGCCGTTCAACCAATATGTTTGACTGCCCAGACAGTTTCCGCCCCATCGCCCGCGCGGCCCCGGTTTCCGCCGCTTGCCCCGGTTTTTCGCGCCGCGCCGCACCGTCCACCGGCAAAGTGCAAATATTCTCACGTGAATTTCCAAACATGGTAGCGGTTACTGACATTGGGTGATATACGGATGATAGACCATTAGTCAGTTCGGTACGCGAACCTGCCCACGCCCCTCGCCGGGCGGGCCTTTTCGCGTCGGCTGCCGCCTGGATGGCGGGGGTGAACAGGGGAACATGGTCCGTGATGCCGGCCACGTTCATCGGCGGCGAAATCGGGCATGCAGGCGGGGAAGGCCCCGCACGCCGCAGACCGACGCCGCCGGGGCTTTTGCACAGGGGCCGCAAGCACGGCACGCAGGGAATACCGATCGTAGCATTGGAATTCGATCGGTAACACTAATTTGACAGACGTAACACCGTGAGGTAACCCACCAGGACTCCACTTCCTCCGCGTTCCGCCCACCATCGACGGGCAAACGCCAACCCGGCGGACACGGTCGCCGCCGGCGCGCACCGCATGTCAGGCGCTCCTGACATGGCATGCGCACGCAACGGGCAATCCAATGCCGCAGCCGCGCTGCGGTTTCACTGGTTTCCGGAGGTGACCGATGGTTTTCGACATCCTGCATCTTGCTATCATTCTCTTCCTCATTGCGGGGCTCGCGTTCGCGGGCGGCCCGCTCATCCTCGCCCTGCTCGTGGCCCCACGGGCACGCGGCGGCGACCTGGGCATGTCCTACGAATGCGGCATGCGCCCGCACGGCAACGCCTGGACCCGCTTCGGTATCAACTACTACGTCTACGCCCTGCTGTTCATCGCCTTTGACGTGGACGTGTTGTACCTGTTCCCCGCCGCCGCCCACTACCACACCACCGTGGGCTGGACCGCCTTCATCGAAATCTGCGTCTTCCTGTTCTTCCTCGTGCTTGCCCTGGTCTATTTCCGCGCCAAGGGGGTGTTCACATGGCCGCGCAAGATTGCCCTGTAAGGCCCCCGGTCATCGTACCGGCCTCGGGCGGGGTTGATGCACCCATCGTCAACGTGGCGCCGGTGCAGAAGATCCTGGACGTGTGCCGGGCCATGTCGCTGTGGCCCATGACCTTCGGCCTGGCCTGCTGCGCCATCGAAATGATGGCGGTGGGCATGGCCCGGTTCGACATCTCGCGTTTCGGGGCGGAAGTGTTCCGCCCCTCGCCGCGCCAGTCGGACCTGATGATCGTGGCGGGCACCGTCACCCGCAAGATGGCCCCGGCGCTGGTGCGCCTGTATGAGCAGATGCCCGCGCCGCGCTACGTCATGGCGCTGGGCAACTGCGCCATCTCCGGCGGGCCGTTCAACTTCGAGGGGCAGTACGCCATCGTCGAAGGCGTGGACAACCTGGTGCCCGTGGACGTGTACGTGCCCGGCTGCCCGCCCCGACCGGAAGCACTGCTTGAAGGGCTGTTCCAGATCCAGCACAAGATCACGGGTCGCCGCTGGTGGCCGGTGCCCGCCGAAATCTCCGGCTCCATGGGGGGTGGCGCATGACGCCCGAAACCGCTTACGTCACCCCCGACGTGCTGCTGGCCCCGCTGGACCCGGCCTACCTGGCCGATGAAACCCCGGCCCGCACCGGCCTGCGCTGGTCCGCCTTCCTGTCCGCAGACGCTCTGCCCCGCGCCGCCACCCTGCTGCTGCAAGCAGGCTGGCATCTGGAAGACATCTGCGGCCTGGACGTGCGCGAAGGGCTGATGGCGGTGTACCACTTCGACCGCATGACATCCCCGGGCCGCCTGGCCATCCGGGTGCTGATGGACCGCGCCGCCCCGGTGCTGCCCTCCATCGCAGACATCCATCAGGGCGCGGAATGGCACGAGCGGGAAACCGCCGACTTCTACGGCATCGCCTTCACCGGCAATCCCAACCCCGCGCCGCTTCTGCTGCCCGAAGGCATGCAGGGCCACCCGCTGCTGAAGGGCGAGGCCGCCCGCGCGCCGCTGGCCGCCCTGCTGGCCGTTCCGGGCCGCGAGGACACCGTGCTGCGCAAGGCCGAGGGGTTCACCCTGCTGGATCCGGCAGAGGACGCCAAGCCCGCCAAACCGGCCAAGGCCAGGGCCGCCGCAACCGAGGAGGGTGCCGACAATGCATAGCACCGAGACCCTTTGGTCGAACGGCACATCCTGTCCCGCCGCCTCGGCGGACGGGGGCTGCGCCGATGACCAGATTGCGGGCGACGGCTACACCTGCCGCTTCGAGCAGGGCGCCCGCCCGGAATCGCTCATCCTGAACATGGGTCCGCAGCACCCGTCCACCCACGGCGTGCTGCGCGTGCTTCTGGAACTGGACGGCGAATACATAGTCCGGGCGGAACCGGTGCTGGGCTACCTGCACCGCATGCACGAAAAGATGGCCGAGGTGAAAACCCCCGCCCAGTTCATGCCCAACATGGGCCGGGTGGACTACCTGCACGCCCTGGCCTGGAACTGGGCCTACGTGGGCGCGGTGGAAAAGCTGGCGGGCATCGAGATTCCCGAACGGGCCGAGTACCTGCGGGTGATCACCTGCGAGCTGAACCGCATCTCGTCGCACCTCTTGTGGTGGGGCGCCTACCTGCTGGACCTGGGGGCCTTCACCCCCATCATGTACGCCTTCGACGACCGGGAAATGCTGCTGGACCTGTTGCAGCTCATGACCGGCTCGCGCCTGACGTACAGTTCGTTCCGCTTCGGCGGGGTGTACACCGACGCCAGCCCCGCCTTCGTGCAGGGGGTGCGCCAGTTCATCCCGCACCTGCGCTCGCGCCTGCCCATGTACACCGCGCTGGTGACGGAAAACATCATCCTGCGCCGCCGCATCGAGGAAGTGGGCGTCATCCCGCAGGACATGGTCACCCGATACGGGGCCAGCGGCCCGGTGGCGCGCGGCAGCGGCATTGCCTACGACGTGCGCCGGGCGGAACCGTATTCGGTGTACGACCGCTTCGACTACGAGATTCCCGTGCGCCACGAGGAATGCTCCATGGCCCGGTACATGGTGCGCATGGCCGAGATCGAGCAGAGCCTGCGCATCATCGAGCAGGCCATCGAAAGCCTGCCCGACGGCGAGCACATGCACCCCAAGGCCCCCAAGCCCAGCTTCAAGCTGCCCGCCGGGGAATCGTACTTCGCGGTGGAAGGGGCGCGCGGCAAGATCGGCGTGTGGATCGCCAGCGACGGCGGCAAGACGCCCTACCGCGTCAAGTTGCGCGCGCCGGGCTTCTCCAACCTGGCCCTGTTCGCCGAATGCGCGCGGGGCACCCTGCTGGCCGACGCCGTTGCCATCCTTGGCAGCCTCGACATGGTCATCCCCGAAATCGACAGGTAGGCCGCCATGAATGCAACCATCTCCTTCGATTCCGTGCTGCACGTGGTGCTCGCGCTGGTGGGCGTGGCCGTCTTCGTGGGGCTGAACGGGCTTCTGCTCGTCTACGCCGAACGCAAGGTGGCGGGCTTCATCCAGCGCCGCCCCGGCCCCTACGAAGTGGGGCCGCAAGGCATACTGCAGGCCGTGGCCGACGCCCTGAAGCTGATCGGCAAGCAGTTGGTGCGCCCCGACCGGGCAGACCCGCTGCTGTTCTGGATGGCCCCGGTGCTGGCCTTCTTTCCCGTGCTGCTGCTGTTCCTGCCCATTCCCTTCAGCCCGCTGCTCACCGGGTGGGACGTGAACCTCGGCCTGCTGCTCATCCTTGCCTTTGCCGGGTTCAACGTGCTGGCCCTTCTGCTTGCGGGGTGGGGTTCCAACAACAAGTACGGCCTGCTCGGCGCGGCCCGCGCCGTGGCCCAGTCCGTGGCCTATGAAATTCCCCTGCTGCTGGCCGTGCTGGCCATCGCCTTCCAGGAAGGCACGCTGAGCCTAACCGCCATCGTGGGCGGGCAGGGCGGCATGCCGTGGCAGTGGAACATCGTCGTGCAGCCGCTGGCGTTCCTGATCTTCTTCGTCAGCGCGCTTGGCGAGACCAACCGCGCCCCCTTCGACCTGCCCGAGGCCGAATCGGAACTGACCGCAGGCTTCCACACCGAATATTCGGGCATGGGCTTCGGCATGTTCTTCCTGGCCGAGTACGCCAACATGATCGTGGCGTGCAGCGTGTGCACCGTGCTGTTCCTGGGCGGCTGGAAAGGCCCGTTCCTGGACGGCGCGTGGTGGTTCCTGGCCAAGGTGTACGGGCTGCTGCTGTCCATGATGTGGTTCCGCTGGACGTACCCGCGCGTGCGCTTCGACCAGTTGCTGAACCTGAACTGGCGGTGGCTGCTGCCCCTCGGCGTGCTGAACCTGCTGGCGACCGCGTTCGTCATGAAGCTGTAGGAAAGGGGGAATCGCGCAATGGCATCGATCTTCCGCACCCTCGCCGACCTGTGGAGCCTTGTGGTGGGCCTTGGCATCACCGGCAAGCAATTCTGCAAGCCCGGCGTCACCGTGCACTACCCGCGGGCAGAGGTAACGCCGGAAGCGGCGGCCTCGTTCCGGGGGCCCATAGAACTCATCGGGCTGGACAAGGACCCGGCGAAGCCCAAGTGCATCGCCTGCATGCTCTGCGTGTCCGCCTGCCCCAGCAACTGCATAGCCGTCACCCGCGCTCCCACGCCCAAGCCCACGCCAGAGGAACTGAAGGCCATGGCAGAGGCGGAAGCGCGCGGCGAAAAGCCCAAGAAGCCCGCGCCGCCCAAGGCGCCCGGCACCTGGACCTACGACTTCTCGCTGTGCAGCCTGTGCGGCAGTTGCGTGGAAGTCTGCCCGGTGGATTCCATCGGTTTCTCCCGCGACATCTACATGGTGGGGACAAAACGCGAGGACTTCGTGTTCGACCAGTTGGCGCGCCTTGCCCGCAAGGCGGCGGCTCGCAAGGCGGTACCGAAGGCCGAGGCCAAGGCCGCCCCCGAGGCCGCGCCGCCTCCGGCCCCCGCGTCCTCCGAATCCGGCGCACCCGGCACCGCAACCCCCGCAAGCGAGGCATGACATGGAAACACCGGCAATCCTCGCCTTCGGCTTCTACTTCCTGGTCATCGTGGTCGGCTGTTTCATGGCCGTGGGCTGCGCCAGCCTGGTGCGCGCGCTGGTGGGGCTGGTCGCCACGCTGCTGGGCGTGGCGGGCATGTACCTGCTGCTCAACGCGCCGTTCATGGCCTTCATGCAGATACTCATCTACGTGGGCGCCATCTGCGTGCTGATCTTCTTCGCACTGATGCTGGCCCGGGCCGACGCGGATGGCGACGAGGCGGACCCCGCCCCTGCCGCGCGCACCTTCAAGGGCGTGCTGGCGGCCATGCTGCCCGGCGCCCTGCTGGCCCCCATCCTGATGCTGCACCCCACGGCATCAAAGATGATTCCGGCGGAAGTGCCGCTGGCCGAACTTGGCCGCAGGCTGATGGAAGACTACGTGCTGCCCTTCGAACTGATCTCGATGGTCCTGCTCATCTCCATGGCCGGGGCCGTGCTGCTCGTCTGGGAAAGGAGGGACAAGTGAAACCGCTCGTGCTCTACCAACTGGCCTCCCTCGTGCTGCTGGGCGCGGGCCTGGCGGGGCTGGTCAAGCGGCGCACGCTGGTGGGCATGCTCATTGCCGTGGAGCTGATGCTCAACGGCGCGGGGCTGTCCATCGTGGCCGCCACCCAGCTTACCGGGGCCGATGCCGCCCTCGGACAACTGGCCACGCTGCTGGTCATGGGCCTTGCCGCCGCTGAAGCCACCGTGGCCCTGGCCGCCATCGTCGTGGTGTTCCGCCGCTTCGGCACCACCCGCACAGACGCCCTGGCCACCCTGAGGGAGCAGCAGTGATGACCGTGCCCAACACCGTAGAATCCGCAAGCCTGCTCGTTCCGCTGCTGATAACCCTGGTTGCGCCCTTCGCCATCATGCTGGCGCGCGGCAACGACAACCGGCGCGAGGCCGTGTCGTTCATCGCCGCCGCGCTCACCTTCGTCTCGGTGCTGCAACTTGCGCCGGGGGTGCTTTCCGGGGTCATCTACACCTACACCGTCACCACCATCCTGCCCGGCATCAGCCTTACCCTGTGCGCCGACGGGCTGGGCATGATCTTCGCGCTCATCGCCACCTTCCTGTGGGGCTTCGCCACCAGTTACAACATCGGGTACATGCGCGGGCTGAACGAACACGCCCAGACGCGCTACTACACCTGTTTCGCGGTGGCCATCTTCGGCGCGGTGGGCGTGGCCTTTTCGGCCACGGTGTTCACCCTGTACCTGTTCTACGAGGTGATCACCGTCTTCACCTACCCGCTGGTTGCGCACCATCAGGACGCAGAAGGCTTTGCCGGGGCGCGCAAGTACCTCGTGTACCTCATGGGCACCTCCAAGCTGTTCCTGCTGCCCGCCATGATCCTGACCTACGTGCTTACCGGCACGCTGGACATGCGCCTTGGCGACGTGCTGAACGGCATGTTCCCGCCCGACGTCATCGCCGCGCACCCCAACCTGGTGCGGGTTACCTACGTGCTGTACATCGCGGGTCTGGCCAAGGCGGCCCTGGCCCCGTTCCACAACTGGCTGCCCTCGGCCATGGTGGCCCCCACGCCGGTCTCGGCCCTGCTGCACGCGGTGGCCGTGGTCAAGGCGGGGGTGTTCTCCGTGAGCCGGATCATCCTTTCCGGCTTCGGGGTGCAGACCATGGACACGCTGGGCCTTGGCATTCCCACGGCGTGGCTGGCGGCCTTCACCATCATCGGGGCCTCGCTCATCGCCCTGACCAAGGACGACATCAAGGCCCGGCTGGCCTATTCCACGGTCAGCCAGCTGTCGTACGTGATCATCGGGGTGGCCCTGCTGACGCCGTCCGCCGTGCAGGGCGGGCTGATGCACATCCCCCACCACGCCTTCTCCAAGATCACCCTGTTCTTCGGCGCCGGGGCCATCTACGTGGCCACGCACATCAAGAAGATCAGCCAGATGAACGGCCTTGGCCGCCGCATGCCGTGGACCTTCGGGGCGTTTGCCCTGGCGTCCCTGTCCATGATCGGCATGCCGCCGGTGTGCGGCTTCGTCTCCAAGTGGTACATCGTCAACGGTTCGCTGCAGGCCGGGCAGACCGCCCTGCTGGTGGCGCTCCTGCTGTCCACCCTGCTCAACGCGGGCTACTTCGTGCCCATCTTCTACCGGGCGTTCATGCTGCCGCCCGCCCCGGACGCCAACATAGAGCAGTACAGCGAAGCCCCCGCCTCCATGGTGGTGCCGCTGTGCCTGACCGGGGCCATATCGTTGCTGCTGGGCCTGTATCCGCAGGTGTTCCTGAACTTCATCCAGGCGTTCGGCCACTTCTAGGAGGCGCTCATGAACGGACTCGGAGCATTCCTTGAACGCCAGCGCGAACTGCGCGGCGCATGGCTGAAGGCGCTGTACGGGGCGTTGGCCGCCCTCGTGCTGCTGAACCTGTTCGTCGGCCCGCACGAGCCGCACTTCGGCCTTGATGCCTACCCCGGCTTCTGGGCGCTGTTCGGCCTTGTGGTGGGCGTGCTGATGGTGGTGATCATGAAGCGCATGGTGCAGCCCGTCATCGTGCGCAGGGAGGACCACTATGGAGACGTCTAGCTTCCTGCATCCCGCCATCGGCTTCCTGGCCCTGGCGGCGGTGCTGCCCTTCCTGCGGGGCAAATGGTGGAACTGGCTGCTGCCCGCGCCCGCAGTGCTGGCCGTGTTTGCCGTGTTCACCATGACGCCCGGCGACCACCTGACCCTGCACTGGCTGGGGCAGACCCTGCTGCTGGGCCGCGTGGACAAGCTGTCGCTGGTCTTCGCCCAGGTGTTCGCCGTCATGTCGGTGGCGGGCATGCTGTACGCCATGCACGTAAAGGACCGGGGGCAGCACATCGCCGCCGCCCTGTACGTGTCGGGCGGGTTCGGCTGCGTGTTCGCGGGCGACTACCTGACCCTGTTCGTGTTCTGGGAACTGATGTCCATCGGCTCCACCTTCCTCGTGCTGCTGAACCGCACGCGCGAATCGGTGCTGGCGGGCTTTCGCTACTTTCTCTACCACACCGCCGGTGGCCTGCTGCTGCTGGCCGGGCTGCTGCTGCGCTACAAGGCCCTTGGCACGTGGGAATTCACGGCCATGGCCCCGTCGGCAAACGCCCCGCTGTACGAATGGCTGATCCTGGCCGGGTTCTGCGTCAACGCCGCCGTGGTGCCGCTGCACGCATGGCTGCCCGACGCCTACCCGCGCGGGACGGTGACCGGCTCAGTGTTCATGTGCGCCTACACCACCAAGACGGCGGTGTACGTGCTGGCCCGCGGCTTTGCCGGGTGGGAGATACTGGCGGCGGCGGGCACGGTGATGGCGGTGTACGGCGTTCTGTACGCGTGCATTGAAAACAATGCCCGGCGCATCCTGTCGTACCACATCGTCTCGCAGGTGGGGTACATGGTGGCGGGCATCGGCGTGGGCACGGCCATGACCCTGAACGGCGCGGTGGCCCATGCCTACGCGCACATCCTGTACAAGGGCCTGCTGTTCATGGGCACCGGCTGCCTGCTGTACGCGGCGGGCACGGCCAAGTTGGACAAGCTGGGCGGCCTGGCCGCGCGGCTGCCGTGGGTCATGGTGCTGTACATGGTGGCGGCCCTTTCCATCTCGGGCATGCCGGTGTTCAACGGGTTCATCTCCAAGACCATGACCATCACCGGCGCGGCGGAAGCGCACCGGACGCTGGTGGCGCTGGGCCTTGAAATCGCGGCGGTGGGCACGTTCATCTCGGTGGGCATCAAGCTGCCCTACTTCGCCTTCTGGGGCGGCAAGCCCACGGACAACGACCGTGTGCTGGCCCCCATCCCGTGGAACATGTACGCGGGCATGTCCGTGCTGGCCGTGCTGTGCATCCTGCAGGGCGTGGCCCCGTCCATCCTGTACGCCTACCTGCCCTTCGAGGTGGAACACCCCTACGTGCCGTGGTCCGTATGGCACGTGTTGCAGTCGCTGCTGCTGCTGGGCTTCTCGGGTCTGGCCTTCTACCTGCTGCGCAAGGTGATCACCCCGCACGAGGGGCTGAACCTGGACGTGGACATCGCCTACCGCGCGGTGGGTACCGGGGCGCTGCGCTTCGTGTGCCGCCCGCTGGCCTTCCTGGATGACCGCTGGACCGAGGCCTACCGCACGGGCGGCCTGCGCGGGCTGATGGGCATTGCCCTCGGCTCCGTGTGGTTCGACCGGCAGGCCATCGACGGCGTGGTGGACGGCAGCGCACGCACGGTGCGGGGCATCGGCGGGCTGGGCGCGCGCACGCAGAACGGCAGTCTCCAGGATTATCTGGGACTGGCCGCCTTCTTCGCGCTGTGCGTGTTCGGCCTGGTCTGGTACCTTGGTTAGCCGCAACGGGACCCACAAAAAACGGAGCTGCCTGTGTATCCTGACATACCGGTCCTCAGCATCCTGATCTTCCTGCCGCTGGTGGCGGCGGCGCTGCTGCTGCCCCTGCGCGACGACGAGACCGTGCGCCGCGTGTCGCTGGCGGCGTCGCTCATCGGGCTTGCGGCGGGGTGGCCGCTCATCGCCTTCAACCCCGACGCCGGCTTCCAGTTCGTCGAACGCATGACCTGGGTGGCCCGCTGGGGCCTTGAATACCACCTGGCCGTGGACGGCATCAGCATCCTGATGGTGTGGCTGACCCTGTTCACCCTGCCGCTGTGCGTGCTGTGCTCGTGGACGTACATCGGCAAGCGGGTGAAGGAATTCCACATCTGCCTGCTGCTGATGACATCCGCCTGCATCGGCGTGTTCACCTCCATGGACCTCGTGCTGTTCTACGTGTTCTGGGAAGCCATGCTCATCCCCATGTACCTGCTCATCGCGGTATGGGGCGGGGCCGAGCGGCGCTACGCGTCCATCAAGTTCTTCCTGTACACACTTGCCGGGTCCACCCTGCTGCTGGTGGCCATCGTGGCCTTCCGCATTGCCGGTGGCACCTTCTCCATCCCCGACCTGATGCAACAGACCTTCGGGTTCCGCTTCCAGTACTGGGCCTTTCTGGCCATGGCCCTGGCCTTCGCCATCAAGGTGCCCATGTTCCCGTTCCACACCTGGCTGCCCGCCGCCCACGTGCAGGCGCCGTCCGCAGGCAGCGTGATCCTTGCCGCCGTGCTGCTGAAGATGGGCACCTACGGGTTCCTGCGCTTCTGCCTGCCGCTGACGCCCGAGGCCAGCGTGCACTTCGCCCCGCTGATGATCGGCGTCTCGGTGGTGTCCATCCTGTACGGGGGCGCGGTGGCGCTGGGGCAGACCGACATCAAGAAGCTGGTCGCCTATTCGTCGGTGGCCCACATGGGCTTCGTGACGCTGGGCATCTTCCTGTTCCAGAAAAGCGGCGTGCAGGGCGCGCTGCTGCAGATGCTGAACCACGGCATCGTCACCGGCGCGCTGTTCATGATGATCGGCGCCATGTACGAACGCAGCCACAGCCGCGAGGTGGCGGACAACATGGGCATGGGCAAGTACCTGCCCGCGTTCATGTTCTTCTGGGGGCTGTATGCCCTGGCCTCGTTCGGCTTTCCGGGTACCAACGGCTTCGTGGGCGAAGTGCTGGTGTTCGTGGCCGCCTTCCAGCAAAGCCTGACCGTGGGTGCGCTCATCGTGCCCGGCGCGCTGCTGGCGGCGGCGTACATGTTCCGGGTCAGCCTGCGCATGGCCTGGGGCAGCCCGTCCACGGCCAAGACCTGGAACGACCTGAACCGCCGCGAATGGGCCTACCTGCTGCTGCCCGCCGTGCTGGTGCTGTGGATAGGCCTTGCCCCCGCGCCCTTCCTGCGGCTGATCGACCCTTCCATCGACCGGCTGCTGGCCGACCTGCGCGGTCGCGCCCCGGTGAAGGAAGCGCCGCTGGCCCTCAATCATGCGGACGCGGTGCGGCATGAACCGCCCGCCATCCTCGCATCCGCCGCCATCGCCAAGGAGGTGCGCCAGTGAACCTCGACCTTGCCCTGCTTGTTCCCGAATGCGCCATGCTGCTGCTGGTGGCCGTGCTGTTCGTGCAGGCGCTGTCCGCCGGGCCTGCCTCTGTAGCGGCCCACCGCTGGCTGCCGCTGGGCGCGCTGGTGGTGCTGGCGGCATCCGTGGTGGCGCTTCCTGCCGAAGGCATGCTGCTGTGGGACGCCTACAAGGTGGACGGCCTGTCGCAGTTCTTCAAGCTGTGCGTGGCGGGCGGCTTCTGCATCGCCGTGCTCAACGCCACCCGCCAGCCCACGCTGGAGGAAGGCAAGCGCGCCGACTACTTCCTGTTCCTGGGGGTATCGGCGTGGGGCCTGATGCTGCTGGCGTCCTCCGCCGAGTTGGTGACCCTGTACCTTGCGCTGGAACTGTCGTCCTACAGCCTGTATGTGCTCATTCCCCTGCGCGGGCGCACCCGCGAGGGGGCCGAGGCGGGCGTCAAGTACATCCTGTTCGGCGCGGCGGCCACGGCCATCTCGCTGTACGGGCTGTCGTACATCATGGCCGCGCACCAGACCACGTACATCGCGGCGCTGGCCGCGCGCGACTGGTCGTGGGCGGCAAGTCCCACGGCGGTCGTGGGCCTGTCGCTGTTCCTGTGCGGCATGTTCTACAAGCTGGCCCTGTTCCCGTTCCACTTCTGGTGCCCCGACGTGTACCAGGGCTCCAGCAACGAGACGGCGGCCTACGTGGCCACCCTGCCCAAGCTGGGCGCGGTGGTGGTGCTGGTGCGCCTGGCCGCCGTGCTGCACCCCGGCCTGGAAATAACCACGGCCATCGCCTGGCTGGGGGTCATCTCCATGACCTTCGGCAACCTGTGCGCGCTGGTGCAAAAGGACGTGAAGCGCATGCTGGGCTTCTCGTCCGTGGCGCACGCGGGCTACGTGACCGTGGGCCTCGTGTCCGGCACGGCGGAAGGCCTTGCCGCCGCCGCATTCTATGCGCTGGTGTACGTGGTCATGAACCTGCTGTGCTTCTGGGTGGTGGCCCGCGTGGCCGTGGACGGGCGCAACCTGGTCCTGTCCGACCTCAACGGGCTGCACCGCAGATCGCCGGTGCTGGCCTTTGCCCTTGGGGTGGGAGCCTTCGCCCTGGTGGGCCTGCCGCCCACGGCGGGCTTCATGGGCAAGCTGTTCCTGATCACGGCGGCGTGGAACCACGGCTACAACTGGCTGGTCATCGCCCTGACCCTGAACAGCGCCATCGCCATCTACTACTACCTGTCGCTGGTGCGCCACGCCTATACCGAGCCTGACGAAAACACCTCGCTGCCCGCGCCCGACCAGAGCGCGTTCAGCCTGGGCGGCGCGGTGGCGCTGGCCGCCGCCACGCTGGTGCTGGGCATCGTGCCCTCGCCGCTGTTCGAAAAGGCGGTGCAGGCGGGCATGGCCTTGTTTGGGTAGAGGTGGAAACAGTCCCCTGAAAAACACCAACGCAGTCTTGGCTTCCGACCTCTGCAACACGAAACCCCCGGCCCCGCTCTACGGGACCGGGGGTTTTCACGTGCAAAGGCGCGGCGCGCTCGACAGGCCCCGCAACCTTCCCCCTAGCATGGTCACATCCGCGCGGGGCGCAGCCCCTTCGTCCTCTCCATTCCCCCGCGCCATACCCAGCCGGAGACGCCGCCATGCCCGAACACGCCCCATCCGCCCCGCTCGGCACGGCCATCACGCCAACCCCCGCGAAGGGGCCGCTGCTTGTCGCCCACCTTGGCGGACCCAAGACCGGCAGCAGCGCCATCCAGGCCTTCTGCGACCATAACCGCACTGCCCTGTTCCGCCGGCACGGCATCCTCTATCCCACCCTGAACCCGGACGCGCCGTGGTGGCCCGACCGCGAACTGACCGCGCAGGAGGTGGTCACCATGCTCATGCAGTGCGTCCATCGTCAGCATGCACGGCTGACTTAGCTGCAAGGGCGTATCGAAGGCTGGAAAGGAAGGCGCGCAGGCGACTGGCCGCGCTGGATGAAGGGCAGAGCGCGCCGGAATGATCCGCTGCGGCTGCGCGTGACCGGGTAACCGTGCGCGCCGGGCGGGCAGAAGGCGGGACATCTGAAGAACGTGTGGCGGCTGGCGGATCGGCGGGACCACAGGCAGGCTACATGGACAGCCCGTGCCGCATGGCGAAGCGCAGCAGTTCCGCCTGGTTGGTGATGTTCAGCTTGCGCATGGCCCGTGTCTTGTAGGTGCTCACGGTCTTGCCGCTCAGGTTCATGACCCGGGCGATCTCGGCCACCGTGGCGCCCTGCGCCAGCCGGGCGATGACCTCGTATTCCCGGGCCGAAAGCAGTGCGGCCAGCCCGCCAGGCCCGCCCACCCTGCCCAGCCCATCCAGCCCATCCGGCCCATCCGGCCCCCCGTGCCCGGCTGACCCGCGCATCCGTCCCGTGGCCGCATTGGCCAGCGCCGCCGCCACCGTGGGGCTGATGTACACGTCGCCTTCCAGGATGCGGGTCACCGCCTCGCGCAGTTCCTCCGGCGCGGAGCTTTTGGTGATGTAGCCATCGGCCCCGTTGCGGAAGGCGTGGACCACATACTCGTCCTCGCGGTGCACGCTCAGGATCAGCACCGGGCGTTCCGGATCCTCTTCCTTCAGCCGGGCCAGGGTGGCCAGCCCGCTGTCGTCGGGCAGCGAGATGTCCAGCAGAATCAGGTCGTGCCGCTGGCGCGCGGCAAGGCGCAGGGCCTCCGCCGCCGTGGTGGCCTCGTCGAAGGTCAGGTCCGGCGCGATGTCCGGCACGAAGTCGTGCACGATCTCGATGATGCCCTTGCGGACCACGGCATGGTCGTCCACGATCAGGAACCGCATGTTCCGCCCCCTTGCGCGTCCGGCTGTTCCAGCGGCACGCTGACACGCACGGTGGTGCCGCCAGCGCCGCTGTCGATATGGAATTCCCCGCCGAAGGCGGCCACCCGTTCCCGCATGTTGACGATGCCCAGATACCCCGTGCCGCCGGGGCGTTCGCCATGCACGTCGAAGCCGTGCCCGTCGTCGGCCACCACCAGTCGCAGGCAGCCGCCCTCGCGCCGCAACATCACCCGGATGTGCCGCGCCCCGGCGTGGCGGGCCACGTTGGTCAGGGCTTCCTGCAACACCCGGTATACCGCCACGGCGCGGTCGGGGTCCATGGGGCCCAGCGGGTCGCGCCCGTCCGGCGCCTGCCGTTCCCGGCCCACTCCCGCACCGGCGGCCTGCCCGGAAGCATCGCCCTGTCCGGGGCCATCAACCGGCGTGGGGCCATCTCCATGCCCGGGGTCGCCACCCTGTCCCGGGCCGTCGAAGTGCACGGCAATGCCGGTGTTGGCCGAAAAATCCTGCACCAGCCACTGCGAGGCGGCCAACAGGCCAATGTCGTCCAGATGGCCGGGCCGCAATTCACGCGAGATGCGCCGCACCGCCTCTATGGTATCCTCGGTCAGGCGGGTCATGGACAGAAGGCGCTCGTGCGACGGGCCATCCCCCTCCGGCACCACCCGCCCCAGCCGGTGCAGCCCGAACTTCAGCGCGGTGAGGTTCTGGCCCAGTTCGTCGTGCACCTCGCGCGAGATGCGCCGCCGGATGTCTTCCGCCGCCTGCTGCTGGTAGGCGAGCAGGGTGCGTATCTGGTCGCGCGAGACGGCCAGGTCCGCGTTGGCGGCGCGCAGTTGTTCGGTCTGGCGGCGCACCTGCCCGCGCAGGGCCTTGTTCACCCCGGCCAGTGCCAGCAGCAGCACGGCGGCGGCGCCCAGTGCATAGGGCAGCCAGGCGGGCAGCACCGGCGCGTCGATGCGTATCCAGCGGTTCAGGCTGCGATGGTACGCCGAATCCTTGTCGGCCTTGTAGGCCGCCAGGCGGCGGTCAAGGGCGTCCATGACGTCGTCGGCCCGGCCCCGCATGGCGGCATAGCGCATCTCGAACGGGCTGAACACGATGGACGCGGGCTCTGCGGTGCCGCGCCGCTCGTGATGGGTGCCGATGAACCGGGGGATGACGGCGGCGTCCACCTCGCCCCGGTTCAGGGCGTCCAGCAGGGCCGAATAATCGGGATAATCGCGCTGCCGGTACTGCACGCCGAAGCGGCGGGCAAAGGCCTCGAACCCGGCGGGAAAGATGCTCATGGACACCCCGCCCACCAGCTTGTCCTGCAGGTCGAACAGCATGTCCACGCGGATGTTGCGCCGCACCCATATCTGCCCCCAGTCGATGACCAGATAGTCGCGGTTGTAGCGGTAGGCGGTGCGCGTTTCCGAAAAGGCGATGGGGGCCAGCACGTCGATGCGGCCATCTTCCAGCATGGGCATCAGCCGGTCCCAGTCGTCGTACACGTAGCGCACGGTCCAGCCTTCGTCGCGGGCCACGGCGTCCATGACGTCCACCACGATGCCCTGCACCCGGCCATCGGCGCCGCGCATGGACAGCGGCTCCATGTCGTAGATGCCCACCACCACCTCGCGGGCATGGGCCGGGGCGACGAGGCACAGGGCGGACAGCAGCACCAGCAGGGCAGGAAGCAGCCGGAGCAGCAGCGGCAACGAAGCGCGGGGAATGCGCGAAACGCAAGGCGAAAACGCCGACAGCGCCGCCCGCGCGCAACGGGAACGGCGCGACTGGCGCGACTGGCGTGCGCGTTCGCGGAGGTGGTCCGGGTGCGGATCAGGCACCGGACGGGCGGGTGATGGCGGCCGGGGCAACAGCCTTGGCGGCGCGCAGGGCGTGGATATCCGCATGCAGGTCCCTTGCCGCGCCTTCGGCCAGCAGGCCCAGCGCGACATAGTGGGGGGTGCGGGCGGCGCGCTGCATGGCTTCACGCACCATCGGCACCCACATCAGGAGACGATCGTCCAGAAAAGCGCGGGCCGCGTCAAGCGGGTCCGGCATGAACGTCGGGAACCCCGTGGACGTTGCGAGTTCCGGGGACGAGGGGGATTCGGACGAGGGGAACTCCGGGGACTCCGGCCCCGACGCGGCAAGCCCGGCGAGATGACCCAGAAAACCTAATTCGCGCCCCAGGTGGTCGTCCGGCTCGTTGCCGGGGCGGTCGGCCCCCAGGCCAAAGCGGGCATAGGCGGCGCGCACGGCAAAGGTGGATTCGCCGAACAGCAGCCGGTCCTTGTCGCGCCACACCGATTCCCACGGCGGCACGGCAATCTCCGGCCCGACGAACAATTGGGCATGGTCGCGCTCCAGATCCTGCGCCAGCGCGTTCCAGCGGGCGTCGTCCCCATCGGGGTACACGGCCTCCGCGGCAGGTCCGGCGAGATCGCGCAGCATTTCCAGCGCCTGGCGGGTGGTCGTGCCAGCAGGCGTCACGGGCCATTCCGCAAACAGCCCCTCGCGCAGGGCGCGCACCAGCCCGCCGTCCACCGGACCATTCAGGAACACCTGCCCCAGAAAGCGCAACGCCACGGCGTGGGGCATGAACGGCATGGGGCCGGAACGCATGTTCGGGGCAACTGGCTTGCCGTCAAAAACGGAAGAAGCGGCAATATCCGTCCTGCAGTGGGCCATGACGCCTCCTTGCACGGTGCGGAGCATGGCCGACCGGGGAGCGCGGACGCCCCCCGGCCAGCCTGTTCCACAGGGTTTCGGGCCTACAGGCCCATCCGGGCGTACAGGCCGAAGAACAGCACCCGACCGGCCAGTTCACCGGCCAGGGCAAGCGCCAGGGCAAGGCCCGCCAGACGCAGCGCGGCGGGCATGTCCGCCATGCGGGCACGCAACGCCGCGGCCAGCAGCACGCCCGCGCCCAGCG